>NZ_JBHWVO010000005.1:0-220570 GCF_042736635.1 Streptomyces sp. NPDC060035 | reverse complement strand
TCCCTCTTTTATCCTCAACTCCACCAGAATGCCCTGTCCCCCCTCCCCCCCCCCCCGCCCGCCCGGCGGGCCCGCGCGCCGGCCCGGGGCCCCCCCCCCACGCCCCGTCGGTGTTCACCGCAGTGGTCGGACTGGATGTCAGACCTCTTCGGTGCCACCGCTCTCCTCGTCGTCTGCCTTCTCTTCCTTCGCCGCCGCGGGCGTCGCGCCCGGCTGCGGCTCGGCCACGGCCACCCGCGCGGGGCGGATGGTGCGCTCCCCGATGCGGTACCCAGGCTGCAGGATCGCCACGCAGGTCGTCTCGGTGACGTCCGGTGCGTAGCTGTGCATCAGGGCCTCGTGGATCGTCGGGTCGAAGGGCTCGCCCTCCTCGCCGAACTGGTGCAGGCCCAGCTTCGCGACGACCGTCTCCAGCGATTCGGCCACCGACTTGAAGCCGCCGACCAGCTCGCCGTGCTCCCGTGCGCGACCGACGTCGTCCAGCACGGGCAGGAGCTCGGACAGAAGGCCCGCGACTGCGACCTCCTTGACCTGCACCCTGTCCCGCTCGACCCGCCGGCGGTAGTTCTGGTACTCGGCCTGCAGCCGCTGGAGGTCGGCCGTGCGCTCACCGAGCGCGGTACGGACCTGGTCCAGCTGCGCCGTCAGGGCCGCTGTCTGCTGTACGTCCCCGGCCGGGGCCGCCGCCTCCTCGGAGGAGGGGGTGGCGGCCTGCGGCTCGACGTCGTCGGAGTTGGCGCCGGAGGGGACGTCGGGCTTCTCGTCGAAGCCCGGAGTCTCCTCGGTCACGCCGCACCGCCCTTGTTGTCCTTCTCGTCGTCCACGATCTCGGCGTCGACGACATCGTCATCGGCCTTGGCGCCGTCGTCGCCCGGAGTGTCGGAGCCCGGCGTCGCACCGTCGGTCTGGGCATTGGCGTACATCGCCTGGCCCAGCTTCTGGGAGACGGCCGCGACCTTCTCGGTGGCGGTACGGATCTCGGCGGCGTCCTCGCCCTTGAGCTTCTCCTTCAGCTCGGTGAGCGCGGTCTCCACCTCCGCCTTCACGTCACCGGGGACCTTGTCCTCGTTGTCCTTGAGGAACTTCTCCGTCTGGTAGACGAGCTGCTCGCCCTGGTTGCGCGACTCGGCGGCCTCGCGACGACGGTGGTCCTCGTCGGCGTACTGCTCGGCCTCTTCGCGCATCCGGTTGACCTCGTCCTTCGGCAGCGAGGAGCCACCGGTGACGGTCATCTTCTGCTCCTTGCCGGTGCCGAGGTCCTTGGCAGCGACGTGCATGATGCCGTTCGCGTCGATGTCGAACGCGACCTCGATCTGCGGGACACCACGCGGGGCCGGCGGCAGACCGGTCAGCTCGAACATCCCGAGCTTCTTGTTGTACGCCGCGATCTCGCGCTCGCCCTGGTAGACCTGGATCTGCACGGACGGCTGGTTGTCCTCGGCCGTCGTGAAGATCTCGGAACGCTTGGTCGGGATCGTGGTGTTGCGCTCGATGAGCTTGGTCATGATCCCTCCCTTGGTCTCGATACCGAGGGACAGCGGGGTCACGTCGAGGAGCAGGACGTCCTTGACCTCACCCTTGAGGACACCGGCCTGGAGCGAGGCTCCGATGGCGACGACCTCGTCCGGGTTCACGCCCTTGTTGGCGTCCTGGCCGCCCGTGAGCTCCTTGACGAGCTCGGCGACGGCCGGCATACGGGTCGAGCCACCGACGAGAACGACGTGGTCGATCTCGGAGAGCTGGATGCCCGCGTCCTTGATGACGTTCTGGAACGGGTTCTTGCAGCGGTCCAGGAGGTCAGCGGTGAGCTGCTGGAACTGCGAGCGCGTGAGCTTCTCGTCCAGGTGCAGCGGGCCCTCGGCCGAAGCGGTGATGTAGGGCAGGTTGATCGTGGTCTCGGTCGAGGACGAGAGCTCGATCTTCGCCTTCTCCGCGGCTTCGCGGAGACGCTGGAGAGCCATCTTGTCCTTGGACAGGTCCACGCCGTGCCCGTTGGCGAACTGCTTCACCAGGTAGTCGACGACGCGCTGGTCCCAGTCGTCACCACCGAGGTGGTTGTCACCGTTGGTGGCCTTCACCTCGACGACGCCGTCACCGATCTCCAGGAGCGACACGTCGAAGGTGCCGCCACCGAGGTCGAAGACGAGGATCGTCTGGTCGTCCTTGTCGAGCCCGTACGCCAGCGCGGCGGCCGTCGGCTCGTTGACGATGCGCAGGACGTTCAGGCCCGCGATCTCGCCGGCCTCCTTCGTCGCCTGGCGCTCGGAGTCGTTGAAGTACGCCGGGACGGTGATGACCGCGTCGGCCACCTTCTCGCCCAGGTATGCCTCGGCGTCACGCTTGAGCTTCTGCAGGATGAAGGCGCTCATCTGCTGCGGGTTGAAGCCCTTGCCGTCGATCTCGATCTTCCAGTCAGTGCCCATGTGGCGCTTGACGGAACGAATCGTCCTGTCGACGTTCGTGACTGCCTGGCGCTTGGCGACCTCGCCGACGAGCACCTCGCCGTTCTTCGCGAAGGCGACGACGGACGGCGTGGTCCTGGCGCCTTCGGCGTTGGTGATGACGGTGGGCTCGCCGCCTTCGAGAACGCTCACGACGGAGTTAGTCGTGCCCAGGTCGATGCCGACCGCACGTGCCATTTCGATTCCTCCAACTGACTACTTGAGTGGATCTGACTCAAGGATGCACGACACCCGCTCCCGAGTCAAAGGACCTGAGTCACATGGGCTCAACTAAGGTGCTCAGACCCATCCCCACCTGGGATTTTTATCTGCTGCACACATGAACGCCCCTCTGCCGTCGAGCGCGACACCCGGCACCCCCGCCACGCCGGACACCCCCGCCCCACCATCGCATCGTGGGATCGTTCTGTCACAAAATGCAGTGAGACGGTCATAACGGCACGTCACGGATCCCGGGCAGGTGCGATGCAGAACGCGAAGCAGACTGCGGTACGAAGGACGACGCACCCCGCCACAGCCACGGCGGCACGGGCGGCGGCCCGCGCGGCCGGGTTCGCAGCAGCGCATCTGGCAGCCATGACCGCCAAGCGGAGCCTGGACCTGGTGCTCGGCTCGGCCCTGCTGGCCCTGACCTCCCCCGCCCTCGCCGTCGGCGCCCTCGTCCTTGCGTTCCGGCCCGGAGGCGTACTGAGACGCGACATCCGGACCGGCCTCGGCGGCCGGCCCTTCGAGCTGCGCTCCCTGCGCACCCGCAGACTCCGCCTCGACCTGCTGTCCCGGCTGCCCCACGTCGTACGGGGAGAGCTCTCCCTGGTCGGTCCGGCGCCCCTCGCACCCGGCGATCCGGCAGCCGAAGGGCAGGGATGCCGGAACTGGCGGCAGGAGCTGCGGCCGGGCCTGACCGGGCTGGCCCAGGTGCGAGCCCGCTCCGGAATGCCCTGGGACGAACCCGCCCTGCTCGACGCGTACTACGCCGAGCATCATGGGACGGGACTCGACCTGGCGATCCTGGCGCAATCCGTACGCATCCAGCTGCGCACGGCACTCCGCGGGCCCGCCCGGCGGAGCAAGGCTCACCTGAGCGACACAGATCACCGCCCGCCCGGCTACAGCGTGGCGGAATAAGTGGATAGTGTCAGCACAGACTGATTAAGTTACTGCTTAGTAATCGCTTGTACGTGCTGGATCCCACCCTCGCAGGCCCGAGGAGCCCCCAATGCAACTCGCCGCGATCATCGTGTCGCTGGTGCTGACTGTCGTCGGCGTTGCGCTCATCGCCCGAGCCGTCGCGCAGATCTACCGGTTCATCCGTCTCGGACAGCCGGTCCCGGCAGGCAGCCGCACCGACGACCCCAAGCAGCGCACGATCACCCTGGTCAAGGAGTTCCTCGGCCACACCCGGATGAACCGGTGGGGGATCGTGGGCTTCGCCCACTGGTTCGTCGCGATCGGCTTCCTGACTCTGCCGCCGACGCTGCTCCAGGCGTACGGACAGCTCTTCCAGGCCGACTGGGTGCTGCCGATCGTCGGCGGCTGGCTGCCGTTCGAGATGTACATCGAGTTCATCGGCATCATGACCGTGCTCGGCATCGTCACGCTGATGGCCATCCGGCTGCTGAACCTGCCCTCCCGGGCAGGCCGCAAGTCGCGCTTCGCCGGCTCCAAGGCCTGGCAGGCGTACTTCGTCGAGTACATCATCCTGATCATCGGCCTGGCCATCCTGGCCCTGCGCGGCCTCGAGGGCGCGATCCACCATGTCGAGGGCTACGAGGCCGCGTACTTCGTCTCGTACCCCCTGGTGCTCGCCTTCAAGGGCCTCGCGCTCGGTTCGCTCCAGAGCCTGATCTACTTCACCGCGATGATCAAGATCGGCACCTCGCTGATCTGGATGATCACGGTCTCGCTCAACACCAACATGGGTGTCGCCTGGCACCGCTTCCTCGGCTTCCCGAACATCTGGTTCAAGCGGAACGCCGACGGCGAGGTCGCGCTCGGCGCACTGCAGCCCATGACATCGGGCGGCAAGGAGATCGACTTCGAGGACCCGGGCGAGGACGACGTCTTCGGTGTCTCCCAGGTCGAGCAGTTCTCCTGGAAGGGCATCCTCGACTTCTCCACGTGTACCGAGTGCGGTCGCTGCCAGTCGCAGTGCCCCGCCTGGAACACGGGCAAGCCGCTCTCCCCGAAGCTGCTGATCATGTCCCTGCGCGACCACGCGCACGCCAAGGCCCCGTACCTGCTGGCCGGCGGCGGCAAGGACATGGAGGGCAACGAGAAGGCGACCGCGGAGCAGCTCAAGGACGTTCCCGCGGCCGCCCTCGCGGAGGCCGAGCGCCCCCTCATCGGCACCGCCGAGGAGAACGGCGTCATCGACCCGGACGTCCTCTGGTCCTGCACCACCTGCGGTGCGTGCGTGGAGCAGTGCCCGGTCGACATCGAGCACATCGACCACATCGTCGACATGCGCCGCTACCAGGTGATGATCGAGTCCGCGTTCCCGTCCGAGGCGGGCACGATGCTCAAGAACCTGGAGAAGAAGGGCAACCCCTGGGGGCTTGCCAAGAAGCAGCGCGTGGAGTGGACCAAGGAGGTCGACTTCGAGGTCCCGATCGTCGGCAAGGACGTCGAGGACCTCAGCGAGATCGACTACCTGTACTGGGTCGGCTGCGCGGGCGCTCTCGAGGACCGTGCCAAGAAGACGACGAAGGCCTTCGCGGAACTCCTCCACATCGCGGGCGTCAAGTTCGCGATCATGGGCGGCGACGAGAAGTGCACCGGTGACTCGGCCCGCCGCCTCGGCAACGAGCCGCTGTTCCAGCAGCTCGGCCAGGAGAACGTCGCGATGCTGAACATGGCGTTCGGCGAGGACGACGACGAGCCGGAGACGAAGAAGCCGAAGTCGTCGAAGAAGATCGTCGCGACCTGTCCGCACTGCTTCAACACCATCGCGAACGAGTACCCGCAGCTCGGCGGCGAGTACGAGGTCATCCACCACACGCAGCTGCTCCAGCACCTGGTGGACGAGGGCAAGCTGATCCCGGTGACGCCGGTCGAGGGCCTGATCACGTACCACGACCCCTGCTACCTGGGCCGTCACAACAAGATCTACACGCCCCCGCGCGAGATCATCGCGAAGGTCCCGGGCCTGCGGAACGAGGAGATGCACCGCCACAAGGAGCGCGGCTTCTGCTGCGGTGCCGGTGGTGCCCGGATGTGGATGGAGGAGCGGATCGGCAAGCGCATCAACAACGAGCGCGTCGACGAAGCCCTCTCCCTCAACCCGGACATCGTCTCCACCGCCTGCCCGTTCTGCCTCGTCATGCTGACCGACTCGGTCAACGGCAAGAAGAACGACGGCCAGGCGAAGGAGTCGATCCAGGTGGTCGACGTCTCGCAGCTCCTCCTGGAGTCGGTGAAGATCCCCGCGGACCCGGCGGGCGACACGGAACCGGCGGACCAGCCGGAACCCGAGCCGGTGAAGTAACAGACGCTGTCGCGCGGCGGAAGCGGCCGGACCTGCCTCGGGGGCAGGACCGGCCGCTTCCGCCGTTCATGCATCATGTGGGTCGCACACAACCCACAGAGGCGTACGAGACGGATGAGGTGCCCGTGCGGATACGGATCGCAACGGCGAAGGCCGCGACGGCAGCACCGCTCGCGGCGGCCTGCGTCGGCCTGCTCCTGCTGACGGCCTGCTCGGGCCCCTCCTCGGCGCACGCACCCTCCCCGTCGGCGCCCGCCGCCCCGACGGGCAAGAACGGCGACGCCCCGCCCGAAGCCCTCGCCGGCCGGGCGGACACCCCGCGGCTGCCCGTCCCGCGCGGCCGGGGCAGCCGCACCGCCGACGACTTCAACGGGGACGGCCACCGGGACCTCGTCATCGACGACCTGGTGAAGGCTCCCGAGGACAGCCACGGCGACGACGCCGGCATCGGCATCGTGTACGGCTCCGCCGGCCGCGCCCTCGAACCCGGCTCCCGCCGGCTGCTGAGCGCCCGCACCCACGCGGCGAAGTTCGGCGACACCCTCCCCGCCGCGTTCGACGCCCAGACGGCGTGCGACCTCGACGCGGACGGCTTCACCGACCTGATCGTGGCCACGGATCCTCCGTACGACGGCATCGGCCGCCCGCCCGTGCCGCTCCAGGTCCTCTTCGGCTCGCCCGGAGGCCTGACCGGCAGGGCCGTCACGCTCCGCATCCCGGACACGGCCAGGTACGGCAACGAGTGGCCCGACCACCCCGTGTGCGGTGACTTCGACGGGGACGAGCACACCGACCTCGTCGTGACGGCGGGCGAGGGCAGGATCAGCCACCTCCGCGGCCCCTTCACCCGCGCCGGGGCGCCGCGCGGCGCCGAGTCCCTCCCGGGCGGCGGACCGTACCTCTTCGCCCCCGTGCCGAAGGCCGACACGAACGGCGACGGCTACGACGACCTCGTCCACACCGCCAAGCCCCACGCGCCCGGCGCGGCGGCCAGGGGCACGCTGCTGCTCGGCACCCCGAACGGCCCGGCCCGCCCCGGCGGCACCTACCGCTTCGAGGCCCCGCCGAACGGCATCCCGACGGCGCCGGTCCGCGGCTCCGGTTCCGCCGAGCCCGCGGAGACGGCACTGCTCGGCTACGCGGACTTCGACGGCGACAGGAAGCCGGACACCGTGGTCCGTACACACCGGGGCGAGGAGGCGGACCTCATCGCCCTGTACCCGGCCACCACTCCCGGCCGCCCCGGGATCAGTTTCTCCACGGCCCTGTTCCTGCGCTGAGCCCCTGCGGCAGACCCCCCAGGGTTCCCCTAGGGGATGTCACAGGTAGGCCGCAATGGCACCCGTGTTCCCCCGGCTCACCCACCGCACCCGCACGGACCAGGTACGTTCGATGCGTGGCTGGATTCAGGATCGGACGCGGCCGGGACAACCGCACGCAGCAGCAACACCCGCAGCAGCAACAGCCGTACGGCACGCAGGCACCACCGCAGCCGTACGGCCGGCAGTCGTGGCCTCCGGCAGGAAGCAACGGCGCACCGTACGGCGGCCCTCAGGGCGCCCCGTACAACGGCGGGCACGGCGGCAACGGACAGGGGCAGGGGGGCGGACACGGCGAACCGGAGTACTTCGGCGACCCGTACCACCAGCACCCTCAACAGGACCCGTACGCCAACGCCCCGGGCCACACACAGGCCTTCAGCATCAACGAGGACCCGTACGGCGACGGGAACACCTACCAGGGCGGCCAGGCCCCCGCCCAGCCCGCAGGCCCGCGCCTGCACTGGAAGCAGCTGCTGAGCGGCGTGGTGCTGCGCCCCGGCCCGACGTTCTGGCAGATGCGCGACCACCCGGTCTGGGGACCCGCGCTCGTCGTCACGTTCGTGTACGGCCTGCTCGCGCTCTTCGGCTTCGACCAGGCCCGCGACGAGGCGATCCACGCGGAGGTCTCCACGGCCATCCCGTACGTCGTGATCACGGGCATCGGCTTCGTCATCGGCGGCCTGGTCCTCGGCGCGGTCACCCACACCCTGGCCCGCCAGCTCGGCGGCACGGGCTCCTGGCAGCCGACCGTGGGCCTGTCCATGCTGATCATGTCGATCACGGACGCCCCCCGCCTTGTCTTCGCCCTGTTCCTGGGCGGCGAGAACTCGCTGGTACAGATCGTCGGCTGGGTGACCTGGCTGGCCGCCGGAGCGCTGTTCACCTCCATGGTGAGCAAGTCGCACGACCTGCCGTGGCCGAAGGCCCTGGGGGCCTCCGCGATCCAGCTGATCGCCCTGCTGTCGATCATCAAGCTCGGCACGATCTGACCCCGACACTGCGCGGAAGGGCCCCGGTGCTCGGCACCGGGGCCCTTCCCACGTCCGCCCGCAGGTCTACGAGTCGAGAACCTGCCCCGCACGGCGCACGACGGGCTTCTCGACGCTCCACGGGAAGTTGATCCACTGATCGGTCTTCTTCCACACGTACTCGCATTTCACGAGCGACTGCGACTTCTCGTAGATGACCGCACTGCGCACCTCGGCCACATGGTCGATACAGAAGTCGCGCACCAGCTTCAGCGTCTTGCCCGTGTCCGCCACATCGTCGGCGATGAGGACTTTCTTCCGCGTGAAGTCGATGGCGTTCGGCACGGGCGCCAGCATGACGGGCATGTCCAGGGTCGTCCCGACCCCGGTGTAGAACTCCACGTTCACCAGGTGGATGTTCTTGCAGTCCAGCGCGTACGCAAGGCCGCCCGCGACGAAGACCCCGCCGCGCGCGATGCTCAGCACGACATCCGGCTCGTACCCGTCGTCGGCCACCGCCTGCGCAAGCTCACGCACGGCGAGCCCGAAGGCCTCGTACGTCAGATTCTCCCGCGCCTCATCAGCCATGCCGCCTCACACCTGAGTCCGGTGGAAGTTCATGTACGAACGCGAGGCCGTCGGCCCCCGCTGCCCCTGGTAGCGCGACCCGTACCGCTCGGAACCGTACGGGAACTCGGACGGCGAGGTCAGCCGGAACATACACAGCTGCCCGATCTTCATCCCCGGCCAGAGCTTGATCGGCAGCGTCGCCAGATTCGAGAGCTCCAGAGTCACGTGCCCCGAAAACCCGGGGTCGATGAAGCCGGCCGTCGAATGCGTCACCAGCCCGAGGCGTCCCAGCGAGCTCTTCCCCTCCAGCCGCGACGCAAGATCGTCGGGGAGCGAGATGACCTCGTACGTCGACGCCAGTACGAATTCACCGGGGTGAAGGATGAACGCCTCGTCACCCTCCGGCTCGACCGTACGGGTCAGGTCCACCTGCTCGACCGCTGGGTCAATATGCGGATAGCGGTGGTTCTCGAACACCCGGAAGTAGCGGTCCAGCCGCACATCGATGCTCGAGGGCTGCACCATCGACGCGTCGAACGGATCAATGCGAACCCGCCCGGCATCGATCTCGGCCCGGAGGTCCTTATCTGAGAGAAGCACGCACCGAGGATACGCAGAACGCGCGAGCCCGCCCCAACCGGACCGCCCCGCGCGCCTGCTCCACCACTCCCTGCCGCCGCTACCGCTCCCCGAGCACCACAGGAACGGCCTGCCTCAACCGGGCACAGCGCGGACAGCGGATGAGCCGCCCCGGACCGATCCGGTCGGACCCGAGCTGCTGCATCGGGAACGACGAGGTAGCAAAGACGTGCCCCTCGGCACAGCGGACGACGGTGCGCTCCATCGACTCCATCAAGTCCCTTCCCCAACCAAGCCTTGGACGAGACCGCCACATTAGGGGATGAACAGGACGCCACTCCAGGCGGCACTCCGCCCGTCTACGCTACCCCTCCAACTCCCGCCCGGCGCACCCGCATCCATCCGGCGAAACACCGGAGGGGCCCCACGGCGAACACGCCGGGGGCCTGCCATGAGGTAGAGTGTGCGGCGATGCACTGCCGGTCATCGGCACGCTTCGCGGGTGTAGTTTAATGGTAGAACATGAGCTTCCCAAGCTCAGAGCGCGAGTTCGATTCTCGTCACCCGCTCCATGAAAAAGCCCCAGGCCAGCGGGCCGGGGCTTCTTTGTTGTCTAGACCGGTCTAGGCGTCGCGCACCACCTCCGCACCACCTTGACCGTCTTTTGGCTGTTCAGAGCCCTTCACCCGAGCGGCCCGGACCATCTTGTCCAGCCCGCTCGCCACCTCTCTCTGCCGCTCGTGATCCGAGTGCTGATAGATCAACGCGGCCTTCTCGGACGACTGTCCGGCCCGGACCATCGTGTCTTTGAGCGTCGCCCCCGAGCGCGTGGCCAACGTGTGCCCCGTGTGACGAAGATCGTAGAAACGAAAGCTGTCAGGCATACCGACCGCGCGTCGCGCCTTGCGCCACTTCCGCCCGAAGGATGAGCGACGGAAGGGCGCTCCCTGCTCCCCCACGAAAAGCAGTCCCTCCGGTCCCTTCTCCGCGTACCAGTCGAGATGCCTCCGCAGATCCAGATGGAGAAAGGCCGGCAGAATCACGTACCGCTTACCGGCCTCCGACTTGGTGTCGCCCAGGGCCCGCTCCCCGGTGTTCAGCTCCGGGGCTGCCTTGCGAACCCGGACGGTCATCGCGTCAAGGTCCACGTCCTTGCGGCGAAGCTCTGCCTGTTCCTCCGGCCGCAGCGGGCCGTAGGCACCGAGGTAGACCATGAGGCGCCACCGGATGCCGACCGCTGCCGCTAGCGCGTCCACCTGCTCCACCGTGGCGATGTCGCGCTCGGCAGGCGACTCCTTGCCCGCGCCACGGATGCGGCAGGGGTTGCGGCGGATCAGTTCATCGTCGGTGGCCGTTTCGAGGATCGCTTTCAGCAGCCGGTACGACTTGGCCACGGTCGTCGCTCCGGTGGCCTTGCGACGCTCTGCC
Organism: Streptomyces sp. NPDC060035; assembly: GCF_042736635.1. NCBI lineage: Bacteria > Bacillati > Actinomycetota > Actinomycetes > Kitasatosporales > Streptomycetaceae > Streptomyces > Streptomyces sp. NPDC060035. The sequence continues at coordinate 209,757 of NZ_JBHWVO010000005.1, read as the reverse complement.
CGCCACTCTCTGACCCTGGGAGCGGTGATCTGATCGAGGTCACTGCTTTCGAATCCGGGAAGGATGTGCAGCCGCAGCAGGCGCCGGTAGAGCTCATCAGTCGTCGCCGCGAGTTCCCGCTCATCCACCCACTTCAGTGCGTACTCACCGAAGTTGACTGCTCCCGCATCAGGGTCTCGCCAGTCCCCGCGGGTGAGGTCAGCCTCCACCTGCGACAGCCAGACCTCCGCGTCCGTCTTCGTAGCGAAGGATTCCGGTGCGCGGCGCCGCTCCCCCGTGGAATCGAGGTACGACGCGGTCCAGCGACCGGAGCGGTATTGCCGTACCGCTCCGAAGCGCCGCATGCTCTTGCCCTTCTTCGGGCCCCTCTTCGGCACTTACGCAGCCCTCCTTGCGCGGCGACGGGGACGGATCGGCTCGACGGTGTTCGCCTTGATGTAGGCGAAGAGGACGCTCTCCGCGATACGGACGTGTGTTCCGGCCTTTACGAAGGTGATGCGCCGCTCGGCAACGAGCCGTCGGGGGAAACGCTCGGTCGTGCCCAGAAGCTCAGCCACTTCCGGGATGGACAGATACCTCTCACGCAAGACGCTCTCCTCGCTCTGCCGTGCCGGAACCGGACAGCCCGGACAGCTCCTCTTCTGACTGTCCGGGTAGTTCTTGCTGGTCAGATGGGGCAACCGGACAGTCGGACAGCTGGGACACCTCCGGTGCGGCCTGTGTCCGGGTCTCGGTGTCCGGGAAGTACCGGCCGCTGCCATCTTTGGTGACCTGTCCGTCAGCAGCCATGCGCGAGCACGTGCGGCGCACGGTGTCCGCGTCGGCTCCCGGCAGCGCTTCTGCGATGTCCCGCGGCTTGGCTCCCGGGTTCGCCCGCACGTACCGCAGGATCGCGGCCCGGGTGTCGCCCACGGTGTGATCGGAAGCAGGACCATCGAGCAAATGCCAAGCTCCCGATGCCTCTTGGAACTGGAGGGCGTATTCGGCTTCGCTCACATCTCGGCCGGTGACGTGAAGGATGCCGTCGGCCTGTCCGCGGGCCCGCTTGAGTACGAGCGTGGCGTCTGCGGCTCCGGCAATGCCGTTGGTGCCGGAGACCTCCGTCAGAAAGTCCTCGGAGGCCATTTTGCGGACGTGGTGGACCAGGACCACGGCAATGCCGTAGTGGTCCGCGAGCCGCTTGGCGTAGCCGACAGAGACGTAGTCCGCGTCGTAGGCGGACACGCCTTGCGGGGCCTGTCCGCGCATCTTGGCGAACACGTCGATGACGACCATTCGCGCGTTGGGATTGCGCTCCAGCCATTGGGCGATGGCTTCGCTGCCGCCCTGGGGGAAGGGCGGGCATTCGGTTACGAGCGTCAGTCCGGACGGTGCCGGCCGACCGCCCAATAGCTTGCCCATGCGGCTCTGGAGACGGCGCGGTGTGTCCTCCAAGGCGAGGTAGAGCACCGGGCCGCCGCCGACGGGCACGGAGTCGAATGCGCGGCCTCCGGCCGCGACGGACAGGCCGAGTCCGAGGGACAGCCAGGACTTGCCGACCTTGGGCGGTCCCGCGAGCAGGGTCACGCCTTCGGCGATGATGCCGGGCACGGCCCATTTCGGCTCGGGGAATTCCGTTGCCATGAGCTGATCAGCGGTCCACGCGGTCCGGGTCCGCTCTCGTACCGGCGGCGCCGTGGGTGCGGGCTGCGGGCCGCTGGGGACGGAGTACAGGTGCAGCGGAGGAATCGGGGACGCGCTCATGCCGCCACCTGCCGCGGCCGGTTCGCTCCGGCTCGGAGACCGGATGCGATGGTGCGCTGTGCTTCCCGCTCGCTCTGCCCAGCCTGCCGGGCCACGTCGGTCAGCCAGGCGGTCACCTCACCGGTTCCCAGCTCTCCCCCAGCAACGAGTTGCCCGAGCGCAATCGAGGCGATGTACAGGGCCTTGTTGCGCCCGCCTTTCGGGGCTCCGGTCACCCGCTTCAGCTCTGCATCGACCGCACCGCGGAGCCACTTGCCGCGCCGGTCGGAGGCAAGCGCCACGGTGATGGGCTGCTGCGGGGGCAGCGGAGCCGGGCGCAGCAGGTCGGTCATCCAGCCGGGCAGTGGTGCGACCGGAGCGTCGTGGACGGTGGTGTACGGGGCGGGGCGGCCGGTGATGGTGCTGCCTGCGGCGACGACGTAGCCGCCGTGCGCACGGGTGTCGATCTTCCATCCGAGCTTGCCCGCGGTGTTGCGCAGCTCGGTCCCGTCCGGGGCCCCGGAGTACAGGTGCATGCCGCCGCTGGGGGTTTTGACGATGTGCGCGGCAGGCGCCATCTCGCAGTACCCGTCGAACGGCTCGCACATCACCAGCTGCCCGAGCCCGTCGGCATCGTGGCGCTCCCACAGGGCGAGCAGCACTCCGAGCCCGTTGCGGATGCCGGGCCGGGACCATTCGGCCGGCGGAAGGTCTTCGGGATTCTTGGGGGTGTCGAGGTCGACAACGACCAGGCCGGACGGGCCCGTTGCGACGCCGATGTTGTAGGGGGCGTGCGACCAGCACCGGGCGATTCGCTCAGCGTCGGTCGTGGCGCGCTCCTCCCAGTTTCGGATGGCGGGGCGCTTATCACCGGGAATGAGTGGGAAGACGTGCCAGCCGCGGCGTGCTGCGTCCAGTGCTGCGGTGAGCAGCGCGGAGTTGTGGTCATGCGTCATGCTGGTGGTTCTCCTGTTTCTGTCGAAGGGACGGAGAGCCGGGGCGGTCGCGGTCTTGTGGTGAGAGGCGACCGCCCCGGGCACAGCTACTGCTCTCGGACCCACAGGGCGTACTGCTGGCGGACGTAGTGGCGCGGGTCGCAGATGACGTCCGAGTCGTCGACGTCCATGAGCCGTGCGGCGGCGCACTCGGCTGCTCCGGTGGCGTCTCCGCCGCGGCTCTCGGCTTCCTCGGCCAGTGCGATGCGGTCCAGGAGCGCGGCTTTGCGAAGCCAGAAATCTCGGCCCATGCGGGTTCCGAACGGCTTGTCGGCCGCTGCCTGAGCGGTCCACCCGATCTCGCGAACGATGCCCGGAGCCTTGGCGTACGCCGTCTCTGGGGTAGGCCACTGGGTGGTGTCGGTCATGGGTCAGTGCTCCTTGGCTCGGTCGATGGCGGGGAGTTCGGGGAGTCCTGCGCGGGTGAGCGCCTGCGGGTCGAAGCCGGGCAGGGTGGCGCGGGCGGTGAGTGCGGCTGCGAGTGCTTCGGCGTATGCGCCGGTTTCGCGGGCCACCTCGATCTGCGTGCGGCTGCGGAGCAGTTCCACCCGCTCGATGTGCGCGTGCTCCTCGCGTCGGACAGCGGTCTGCCGCTCGTACGCCACGGTGCCGCGGCGGTCGGTGCGCCAGTACCGGGCCGCGATCCCGTACGCGGCCGTGGTGGCGAGCGTCCACAGCAGCAGCGGGAGCGGGAGCCCATCGGCGTATCCGGCGACGCCTGCCAGGGCGAGCCCGCCGGAGGTGGCGAACGCGGTCCCGGCGATGACCCCGTCACCACCGCCACGGCCCGCGGCGGCAAACGCGCCGGCCGTTGCGGCACCAGCAGCGAGGACGACCATCAACACGGCGTTGCCGGTGGAGTGTTCGGCGCCGTTGGCGTTCCAGATCCGGCCCAGGATGAGCAGGGTGGAGGTGGCTACGGCCGGTGCCACCTTCGGGGCCGCGAGTGCGACCCAGTGGCGTTGGACAAGGAGTTCGTTCATGGTTGGTCCCTTCACAGGTCGGGGATGGCATCGACGACGGCGGTTGTGAGTTCGTTGATGGGTCCGGAGGCGCCGGTGGAGGCGAGGAAGAACCCGAACATGACGGCGATGAACGCGGCGCCGTAGCCGAGGGTGTTGGAGCGGAGCAGGAAGAACAGGACCAGTCCGAAGAGCAGGACCAGGGAGACGGTGACAGCCACGACGGGAACTCCTTTGAGGCCGATCGGGAGTGCTGGGTAGGGTGCGGGGGCCCCGGGTGCTCGCAAGTTCGGGGCTTGGACCGGCGGCCACGCTGGCGAGCGCCTGACATGGTCGGGATCGCCTCAGGGCGGGTGACCGCCGGTCCCCCGCGTGGTTAGCGGGTGCCGTCGCGGTGCAGGCGGGCGGCGACGTTGTAGAGGTGTCGGCCGACGCGTATGCGCTTGCCGGTGGCCTTGCAGCGTCGGCAGTCCTTGCCGCGCTTCGTGCGGCCCCTGCGGTCGATCTTCATCGCGAAGCCCCAGCCGCGGCACTTGCGGCAGTCACCGAACGGGCTGGCAGCACACAGCCCGATGTAGCAGAACGTGACTGCGAGCAGGAAGCCGATAGTGAGCAGGGCAGGGGACATGAAGGGCCTCCAGAGGCGGTTTTCAGGGGTTTTCGCAGGTGGGCCGCTATGCGCTAGCTGCCTGATCAGGGCTCGCGTAGGCCGCTATCGGGGCTGCTATCGATAGCGGGGCAGTCCGCTATCGATAGCAGCCCCGGGCAGTCAGCTCGCGTCCCGATTTCGGTTACGCTCCGCTACTGCGGTGGTGATGTCGTCGCGCTTGATTCCGCGCTTGTTGACGAACTTGCCTTCGATGCGGCGCCCGATCTGCCCGGCGGTGATGCCGTAGGGCTTGAGGGCTGCGGTCAGGTGCGCGGTCTGCTCCTCACCGCTCATGCGGGCCCAGTCGCCGTAGCGTTCGGGCCGCAGCTCGGCCAGGCGCTCCACGACCGTCTCGTTCCACACCTTGGCCTCATCGACAGGGACGACTGCGAGGATGTCGGCCAGCAGGGTGTCCGCGACCTTCTCGGCCTTGGGGGCGTCCGGGTCGGGGAGTGTGCCGGCCGCGGCGCGGGCGGCCTTGGCCTTCTGGCAAATGACTTCGGCGTTGGCGTTGTCGATGTAGTAGGAGCGGACGATCTGCGGGTTGGGCCCCGCTCCGACCAGGTAGCCGATGCCCAGGTCAGCGGCGGTGAACGAAGTGGCGCGGATGCCGTTCTTGTACATCGAGGTACCGAGCACCATGTCGTTCTCGGGCTGGCCCATGACCTGAAGGCAGAACCGGATCCCGACGTTCGCGCTGATCGCCTTGGGCAGGGAGTCGGCGTCGGGGCGCTGGGTGCCGAGCAGCAGGATCACCCCGAGGGCGCGGCCCCGTTTGATGATGGCGGTGGCGAGTTCGGCGGCCTTCTTGCCGAGCCGTTCGTGGGTGAACACTTCCTGGCACTCGTCGATGGACATGACCAGCGGGTGCAGGCCCAGCGACTTCTTTGCCGCGAGGGCGGGGGTGACCTTGTTCTCCGGGCAGATGTCCTTGGGCAGCTTGTTGATCACCCTTGCCCGGCGGTCGAGTTCGCCGTAGACGTACTCCATAGCGTCCACGCAGCCCTCGACCGTGGCGTCGTCCCCGGGGCCGGAGCCGTAGGAGTGGGAGATGGGCTGGAACGAGGAGAAGTCGCCGGTGCCCTTGAACTCCCAGGTGTGCAGCTCAGCCGTGGGGTCCATGGCTGCTGCGAGGAGCAGGATGCGCAGGGCGAACGTCTTGCCGCGGCCGGGCATGGCTCCGGTCAGGAAGTTCGCGTACATCAGGTCGAACCCGACCTGCCGGCCACGCGGATCCGTGCCGTAAGGAACCGGCTTGAACAGCGTCGTCGCACCGGTCTTGAGCAGCGGCCACGACGGCTGCGGGGCACGGGCCATGTCCTGGTCCCCCACCCACAGCATCACCCGACCGGGGTGCTCCCCGGGCACGGGCTCCGGCCACACACAGCCCAGCGACTTGCGCAGGCCGGAGGCGAGCCGTTCCCGGCGGTCCAGCACATCGGAGACCGTCACCCCGTAGGGAAGGTCCAGGTCGGCGCGCCAGCCTTTGCCGTCCCGCTGGATCGGGGCCTTGAACTCGATACCGGGCTTGCCCTTGGCTGCCTGCTTGTTGATCTCCGCGATGCCCAGGGCAGCGAACGCCCGGGCCACGATGTCCGAGGTCAGACGCTGCACCTGGGGCAGGTCTACCGCCCTGGTGATGACCGGTGCGTCCTCGGGCCGACCCGCGTGGCCCAGGGCCAGTAGCAGGGCGGTGACCGAGACGGCCTGAAGCCAGCCGGGGGCCAGCACGTAGATGGCGAGTGCGGCGCCGAGCCCGACGACCAGGGCGAGCGTGGTCACGAGGGTCCGCAGGCGTACGCGCCCGTCGCGCTGGCGGGAGAGCTTGAGGTACTCGGCTGCGTCCTCGCGCCGGACGGATGCGAGTCGGACCGGCTCCCCCTCCCGGTCGGCAACCCACCGCATCGTGCCGCCGATGAACTTCGCGGCCCCGCGGGGCGAGAGCAGTGCCAGCCGGGCTACGTATACCGGGGATCGAAGGGCGTGGTATCCGGCCTTGTGGCCGTAGTGCCCGGCCACCCAGCCGGTGGCTGACTTGAGTTCCGTCGTGGACTTCAGCCATATCGGAACGACCGGACGGCGTTTGGCGTCCTTGAGACGGTCCATGAACCCGAGGCCCGCCGGGGCCGGACCATCCACCATCACCGGACCCGAACCAGCACCCGACTGAGTCGGGTGCAGATCAGCCGACTCTCCACCGGAGCCGGTGGGAGAGGAGTCGTCCGACCGGTCGGCGCGATGGTCGGCCGACTCGGTCCGGGCCGAGCGCGCCTTGTCGAGGTCGACTACTTCGCCACCCGAGTCGGGTGCGGGGGCGGTGTTCATGTCGGCTTCGAGTCGGTTGAAGAGTTCGCTTTCGTCGTCGTGATTCACTGAATGTCCTTCCCGGACAACAGGGGTTGGAAGGGGTCCGGACGGCGCTTTGAACGGCCGACCGTCCGGACCCCGCTGGGCGGACAGTGCAGGTTCAGCGCGCGGTGCGGGCGGCGGTGAAGTAGGACAGGACGCCGTGCACGCCGCTCTCGCACAGCCACGCGGACACCGCCTTCTTGGCGTCCTCGGTGCTGTAGCCGGGGCCTCCCGTGGCCTTACCGGCATAGGTCCTCTCGCGGGAGCCGACGCCGTTCACGGTCATCACCGTCGCGCGCCACTCGTACGTCACCGTCGTGTTCTCGGGCATGACTGATCTCCTCGAAAGCCGAGCAGGAAGGGGGGTTGGTCAGGCGACGCGGTGTTCTTCGGGGTAGGCGCAGGGCACGCACATGCCGAGCGAGGTCGGGATGCAGTACCCGGCATCGGTTCGGCATTCGGGGCAGGTGCGGCGGGCGGTCATCGCCTTGTCGAGGGCTGCGGCGCGGCCTGGTGTCATCGGGCGTACGGGCTTGGCCATGTCGATGCGGTAGAGGTAGGCGATCAGCACGCCGGACTTCCGGCCGCGGGAGCGGCGCATCAGCTGCGCCTGCACCTGCTGGCCGCCGGGCCGCAGTCCGCGGGCCCGGAGTTGGCGGCGGGTCGCGTAGCCGTCCGGGGCGAGCCACCAAGGGAAGGTCGGTATCCCGTGCCGGGCGCCGGTCGGGTCGTAGCACTTGGCGTAGGTCAGGGTCATCACGCCACCGCCTTCGAGGCGCTCGCGCCACGTCGGCCGGCACGGCGTCCGGACCACGTCGCGAAGAGCCTGCCGAGCCCCGCCCGGCGAACCCCGGCCCGCCCCTGCTTCGCTGCGTACATGGCTTCATCAGCCCGCCGCAACAGGGTGGAGAGATTCTCACCCGGGTGGTCCTCGGCACGGACCCAGCCCAGCGACACCGTGGTGCGCACGTCCGGGGCCAGGCTGGACGCCGGGCGAGCGAGTACGCCGTGCAGCACCGCGAGCAGGTCCCCAACAGTGCCGTGATCGTCGATGACGACGGCGGCGAACTCATCACCCCCGAGCCTCCCCGCAACGCCGGTCCGGCCGACGTAGTGGGCCAGCCGGGTCGCGGTCGCTTGCAGCAGGGTGTCCCCCGCTGCGTGGCCGTGGGTGTCGTTGATCTGCTTGAAGCGGTCGACGTCCGCGAGCACCACCACGGCCCGCGGGTCCTTGAGCAGGACCGTGGCGCGGCGGGTGAAGCCATCGCGGGTGCGGAGCCCGGTCAGTGGATCGAGGCGGGCGGTGTGCAGGCGGCGGCGCATCCACATGGTGTGGACGGACCACCCGGCCGCGAGCGGCCCAGCAGCGGCGAGAGCGGATAAGAGGGTGTTCATGCCGCCACCGCCCCGGCCTGCTCACTGCCGTTGTCGTGCTCGGTGAGCGGGTCGACGCTGTACAGCGGGTGGCTGGCGGTGCGCTCGGCCTTGAGTGCGTCGCGCAGGGTTCGGGCGGTGGCCTGCGAGACGTGCAGCTTGGTACGGATACGGTCCGCGGTCAAAGCCGCGGCCGGCCACGCGGTGGTGATCTCCCGAGCCTCGGACAGAATCTCGTCCGCAGTCCGCTTCCCCTTCGCCTTGCCCCGGGCCCTGCGTGCGGGCCGCTTCGCAGTTGGCTTCGGCTTGCTTTCAGGCTCAGGCTGCGGCTCTGGCTCGGTGGCCGGCACCTGCGTTTCACTCTCGGGGCTGATCTCCCCGAGCTTGAGCAGAACGCGTGCGCGGCGTGGTGTCTTCGACCTCCACCGACGGCCGTGCTGCTCGCGCAGCTCGGCACGGGCCAGTACGCGTTCCCGCTCGCGGGCCAGCGCATCGGCGTAGGAAGTGATCTCCCACAACGTCATCCGGCGCCACAGAGCAAAGGTGGAGGGGAAAGCGAGCAGCCACCGCGAGGCACGGATCTTGTCCATGCGCCGACCGGTGACCGCACCGATCCGGGACGCGTAGACGTGCGCGCCGATCTCGGAGAACACCACCCACAGCAGCGGCATCGTTCCGTGCGCGACCTTCGCCCACATCCCATGGCCTGCCGAGACGTTGAGTCCGCAGGTGACCAGGGTGAGGACCCAGGGCACGAACCGCACCCAGGCCAGCGCCATGTCCATCCGGATCAGCAGCAGGTTCGCCACGGAGAACACTGGGATGGAGACGTCCATCCCGACCGGCACCATCCACGGCTCACTGAACCCCCACCGCAGCGCGGCAGCGGACACCGCGTCGAACGAGGAGATCAAGCCCAGTGCACCGACCCCGGCCGCGGCAAGCGCACCGAACCCGGCCAGGCCCATTTCCGGCCGGGTCAGCGGCGGAACCGCCGGCCGATCCGTGCTCTGCGTCGGGGCGTTCATGCCGCTACCCCGCTCCGGCGTGTCTGCCTGCCGCGGCGAGCGGGCTGCGGCAGCGGGATCACGTTGAAGAGCTCCGGGGCGAACGCCTCGATCGCTTCGACGGCGACCCGGCTGACGTCGTCCGGCAGGCCGGGGTTGTCGGCGAGGATGTCGCGGGCCGCGTCCAGGCGGGCCGCGCGCTCCATCTCGCTCTCGCCCTCCACCCCGAGCCACAGCTCGACCGGGGTACCCAGGGCCAGTTCCACAAAGTCGGTGTCCGAGACGACCTCATGGCCGCCGATGAATGCACGCATGGAGAACTCCAGAACGTCGAAGGGACGGAGAGGCCGGGCGGTCGTGGCCTTGTGGTGAGAGGCGACCGCCCGGGATGAAGCCGTACTTCCGGCTCCCCTCAGCCCCGCCCGTACAAGACGGGCAGGGGAGGCAACCGGCCGCAGCGGTTATGTGCGCTGCGGAGTGGTTGAAGCTGCACTGTTCAGCGCGCGGCTCTCACCGCGCGCGCCGCCTACTTGGGCCAGGAGAGGCGACGAATCCCGATTCAGTTGTCAAGGAACGGGCGCTTCCTTCGAACCCGTTTCACGGGGCCCTCCGGGCGCAGGTGGTACCTACTGCGAGCGATCCCAAAGACTGATGCAGTACCTCTATTACAGGTACCGCATCGACTGCCGTCAAGCTCACTGGCGGAACTTCCGGGACTCTCTCCGGGGACTTCCTGGCGCACCATCAGCATCGCCCCAGGTCAGGGGCGTTGGTTACCCCATACGTGGACAGCTCGGATGCGTCTCGCTACCTTCAAGAGGTCCCAAGACGTCCCACCGGGGGTTGCGATGTCCAACGAACGCTTACGGTCGGCGCTGCTCGCGCAGGGCATGACCGTGCAGGATCTGGCCGATTCGATCGAGGTCAACCCGAAGACGGTCGAACGCTGGATCACTCAGGGGAAGGTTCCGTACCGACGACACCAGTACGCCACCGCGTCCCTGCTCAAGGTGGATGTCACGACCTTGTGGGACGACTCCCGCAGCGTGGACACGGCAACTGACCTGAGCAAAGCGGAGATCGTCACCATCTATCCGCACCGCCATATGGTGCCCAACACCCTGTGGCGTGAGATCTACGAACGCGCAGAGACGCGCATCGACGTTCTCGTCTACTCCGGCCTGTGGCTATCGGAAGACCCGCTGTTCCATGACCTTCTGAAGAAGAAGGTCCAGGGGGCGACCCAGATCCGAATCCTGCTGGGAGACCCCGGTTGCGCGGCGGTCCATCAACGCGGCATAGACGAGGGCCACCGCATCATGGACGGCAAGATTCGTAACGCCCTGGTGAACTACCGCCCTCTCTACACGAGCCACCCCGACATCGGCTTTCGCCTGCACGACGGGACGCTCTACAACTCCCTCTTCCGGTCCGACGACGAGATGCTCGTGAACACCCACGTCTACGGCATCGGGGCGTACATGGCGCCTGTCCTGCACCTGCGGCGACTTCCCGGCGGTGGGCTCTTCGACACCTACGCGAATAGCATCGAACAGACTTGGGGCAGCGCACGCCCGGTCGCGGATCACGACATCACGGGAGCTTGAGCATGGGACGCATCGACTACCTGCACGACCCCGACGCCCCGCCGGCCAACTCGGTCGTGCCGTCCGTCGTGGCGTTCGTACAGAACGGCTCAGGGGACGTCCTGCTCATCCAGCGTTCCGACAACGGACGTTGGGCTCTGCCGGGCGGGGGCCACGATGTCGGCGAGTCCATCAGCGACACCGTGGTGCGCGAAGTCTGGGAAGAGACGGGGATCAAGGCCGAAGTCATCGACATCTCCGGGATCTACACCGACCCTGGCCACGTGATGCTGTACGACGACGGTGAGGCCCGGCAGCAATTCAGCATCTGCTTCCGCGCTCGCCCCGTTGGTGGCGACGTCCGAACGAGCGACGAAACAACTCAGGTCCGCTGGATTTCCCCAGCGGACCTGCCTGCGTACGACATCCACTCGACCATGCGCCTCCGAATCGAGCACGCCATGGACGATGCGCGGTCGGCGCCCTACATCGGTTGACGCTTGACCTCGGCGAGCCGCAGCACGACCCGCGCAGTGCAGGCGAGGATCTCCGGTTCTGCACGACGGATGAACGTCCCGATGAGACTGTCGGGTCCATACCGGCCGGTGATCTCATTCACCCGATCCACGGGGTTCGTCGATGTGCCGTCTGGCGTCGTGTTCATGTCGCAGTAGCAGAGCGCGTCTGCAAGGTCAGGGTGCTCGCGCGGGAACTCGGCTTCCAGCTCGTCGCGCATCCCGCGCGCCTCGGCTTCCATCCACGCGCAGGAGTGGTGAGCGACCAGGCACACGATTCGCTCGTCCGCGTGCGCAACGTCCCGGAGATACCGAGCGCCGTCCAGTGGGTGAAAGCCGGTCTTGGCAAGGTCCGGCGCGTACCCGATGTCATGCAGTACGGCCGCGGCCTCCAGCAGCTCAGCGTCGTCGCCGAGGATCGGGGCGATACTCCGGGCCCGCTCGGCCACACCCTGTGAATGCGCCCACCGACGCGGCAACGGCTCGGCAAGCAGCTTGCCCGCGAGGGAGTAGGCCCAATCGGTCCATCCCGTGGTCGTCAAGATTCCGGAGACTCCGTTCGCTTTGGCAGCGCCCGGACCGAGCGCTGCTTGCCTTGCCGAGCCTCGGACAGCAGGCCGGCGGATTCCAGCTTGTCGAGAGCTTTGCTTACGGTTGGTCGCGAGACGCCGAACCTGGTGCTCAGAGCCGTCGCGCTCGGGAAGGCTTCCCCAACGGCGAGGCCGTCATCCGTAATCACCTCCGCCACACGTTCAGCGAGTGACCGACGGTCGATGTCCTGTCCAGACCGCACCACTCGCCACCGCCCCCCAGGCACTGGCTCTGCGATCCCCTCCCTCTGCAGTACCGCGAAGACCCGCAGGGCTACGCCGCGAGACACACCGTGCTTACGCATCAGCTCTGCAGCTGAAGGTAGTTCGGACAACCCATCATCGGTCTCGATCTGCCCCCTGACTGCCGCTGCGATCTTCAGAAAGGTCCCCCGCGGGTTCACCTGCTGCGGCACGCTTCGTTCCTCTCTTAGCCCAACCAACTCTGCCACGCCCTTCCAACGGTATGGGTAGCCCACCAGGGCACGTGGCGTCCCGGGCAAGCGAGCGGGTCAGAGGATCGTCTGAGGCCTCCGCCTCAGCCCTACTTGGGATAGGGCGAGCGATGGTTGGACTGGATGAGCATCTGACGTCTCCGCTAAGCCGAATCTGCGGGAAAGCACCCAAACCAGCTACCCCCTGTCTAAGCTAGAGCAATTGGGGATCAGGGGTAGCAGCTACGCGTTGACGGGAGTCCCCCGATGACGAACACCAGGGGATTTCACCCGAGGCGACAGCACCAGTTTTGGGGGCGCCATGGACTACAAGGTCTTTCTCGGTTACTCAAAGAATCCTGTCGACGTCTCCCAAGAGATTCAAAATGCGGCGACAGTGATAAATAGGAGCGGCTTCGCCGACGCGAAAACATGGGAGGAGAACCCGGCCACCGGACGAATCATAATAGAGACCGTCCTGCAGGACATCAACGAAAGCACTATTTGCCTATTCGATGTGACAACGTTGAGCCAAAATGTGCTTTTCGAAGTCGGATACGCATTTAGCCAGCGTAAGCATATCGTCCTGTCGGTCTGCAAGTCTAAGGAGTCTCTTCACGACTGGAAGACGTTTGATATCTTCTCCACTATCGGTTGCATTTTCTACGAGAATGGAAGCGAGCTAGCTGCTAGGTTCATGGCCGGGATAACGGCGGCGAGCGAGAAGACGCTCTGGGATGACATATCCCAATCTCTTGAGCGAACGTCCAAAAATTCCGTATTCTATGTGCCTACCTATCACACTTCCGAGGCTGAGCGAAATCTTCGCCGAATGATCGCAAAGGAAAGTGACCTAGGGACCAAGGTAACGATCGCAGATCCAGCAGAGCAGGGCTCAGCGCCACTCGCTTGGTATGTCAACGCGGTTTACTCGTCCGCTGCCACACTGCTCCAAATGTCAGGAGAAAGTCACGACCAGAATCGCATACATAATTCCCGGAGTGCTTTCATCGCTGGCCTGGCGAGAGGGCTCGAACGTCCGTTGCTCGTAGTCGTTGGGGAAGAATACCGAGGGCCGGTTGACTACAAAGACATCCTGTACACCTACCACAACAAGAAGCGACTCGCGGAAAGGCTGCAGCTGTGGCTTTCAGATTCCTTCCAAGCCTGGAGGAAGGAAGGCTCAGCACGCCAGACACCTACCCCTAAAATAGAACTTGCCACTGAGCTTAAAGATTTGAAATTTGGCGAGTATGTTGCCGAGAATGAGTCTGACACGCTAGACGAGTATTTCGTTGAGACAGCAGAGTACGAGGCGGTGCTGACCGAAAGTAGTGTTGTGTTCGTCGGAAGAAAGGGCATGGGGAAGTCCGCGAACATGATTCGAGCTTCGCAAGTTTTGCGTTACGATAAGCGGAACTTGGTCTGCGTAGTCCGCCCTACCAATTACGACTTGGACGGCCTTGTGGGCGTACTCCAATCCATTGGTGGCGACGGAAACCAATCTTTCCTAGTGGAAAGCTTCTGGCGATTCCTGCTTTATTCAGAAATCTCGCTTGAGGCCGTAGCCGCTGCCGACAAACTTCCGGCCGGCATCGGCGAGGGAACTCCCATGGCGAGGCTTAGAGACTATCTGCATCAGAACGACATATCGGATGATTTTTCGGTGCGTCTAGAGCGCGTCATCAATTCCGTCCGCAAGGAATTGCAAGAGGTTACCCCGAAGCTCTCCATTGAGAAGCAGCGAGAACGTATTACACAGGCTCTACAGGGGAAGTTCGTCGGAAATCTTCGACGTCTGCTCGGAGACGCATTGCGTGACCGCCATCGCGTAGCTTTGCTAGTGGACAATCTCGACAGCGGTTGGAGGAAATCTGCCGAGCTCAAGTCACAGGCGGTGCTGCTCGTAGGACTGCTCAGCACTGTAAGTAAAATCGCAGAGGAGTTCCAAAAGGAAAATAACCGACTTCAATCCGTGCACGTAACAATCAGCGTATTTCTTAGATCTGACATCTATGATGAAGTCATTAAGGAAGCCCGCGAGCCAGATAAAATCAACACGAAGAGGATTGATTGGAACCAACCCGATCTATTGAAGCGGGTCATGGATGAACGATATCTATCCGTGCGCCCTAAGGGGACAGAACCGGACGAGCTTTGGGACCGCTTCTTCTGCTCACATATCGGCGACCAGCCGATCTTTGACCATATCCTCTCGACGATTCTACACAGGCCCCGAGATCTCGTATTTTTCTGCAAGGCCGCTGTCTTCAACGCCGCTAATGCTCGACACTCACGGGTGGAACCTGAGGACATCAGAGAGGCAGGGAAGAGCTACAGCAAGTTTGCCCTCGACGCTCTCATCGTTGAATATGGATCAACGATACATAAACTGGAGGACGTGGTATACGAATTTTCCGGATTGCCCTCTGTGGTAACCAAGGCGGAAGTGCTGGAACTAATTGAAGAAATCCCCGGATTGGGTGCAGATCACGCAGGTGAGTACCTAGAGGAGCTTATGAAGATTTCTTTTCTCGGCATAGAGATCAGCAATAATAACTTCGCGTACCCCGACAGGGCGGACGATCTGAGGAAATTCAAGATTCTAGCGCGGAAGGCTTCGCGGCGTGGAGGGGGAAAGGAAAGGTACGAAGTGCATGCCGCATATCGCCACTTCCTTGAGATCGGGCAGTAGCCCCGATATTTCACATCTTCATGCACACCATTGAGGACTAGGTGCTCATGTCCGGACCTTCGCAAGAACTACGTGATGCGGTTTGGAACGCTAGCTGTTCACAGGCCGAGGGGCCTGAGAACTCAAGCTCCCAGCAGCAGATGATATTTGAACAGTACAAGATATGCGTGGAAATGGCCGATCGGATTAGCACGAGACGAGGGTTGACCAATTCTTTTTTCCTTACCTTGAACCTGGCTGCGATTAGCACCGTTGCGGCGCTCGCACCAAAAATCGACCAAGGACTTAATTCCATCGCGTTGTCGATTGTCATCCTAATACTGTGTGGGCAGTGTTTCGTTTGGTTCCACACTTTGCGCTCATACCGCTTGCTCAATAAGGCAAAATATGCGGTGATCGAGGTACTCGAAGAAAAGCTACCTGCCCGCGCATACTCTCAAGGGGAATGGCATGCTCTCGTGCGGTCGGGCCAGCACGGCAAATATTTGCGCCTCACCAGCGCCGAGCAATCTATGCCCCTGCTGTTCACCATGGGTTACGCAATTCTGCTCGCTTATATGATCATCAATGCGCTATCGATCTGAGTCTCACCCACTGCGGGCAGGAGCTCCGTACGGGACTCCTGGACCACGGCTTCAAGACCGGCCGGGACACCCACCACTCGATCCGACCGTGCTTCCATGCCCCACGCATGCGCCTCCCCCTGCGCAGGCGCCATAGGGGAGCCTGTCTGGGTCTGGCGTTACCAGGTCTCAGGCAGGGGGTATGGAATGGCATCTCAGTCCAGATGTGGTGCTCGCACCAAAGCTGGTACAGCCTGCCGGAACCTGGCCGTGGTCGGCACCTCTCGTTGCGCGAAGCACCAGGGGCCTTGGTCGGCCTATGGGGTTGCGCAACGCAAGGAGAAGGAAGCCAAGGCGAAGAAGCGCAAGATCCGCAGGACGCGGTAGACCTGCGCGGGCCGCAGTCTCATCCGTAGTCTCGTTCGCAGCCGTACCTGGTCGTTCAGCTCCTCAGCATGCGCGGCCCTGAGCTGGTCAGTGGACGCGCATGAACTGGGGCGAACACGACCCTGCAGAGTTGGAAAGCGTGTTGGTGGAAATCCGTCGGCGGGTGGTCGAAGGCTCGAGGTGAGCCATGTGTGGGCCAGAGAGGCCAGTCCCAAGGCTGCAAAGTGCTTAATCCCAGGTCAGAGGACCGTGACGTGCTCCTGCATCACAATCTTGAAAGCAGTCACTGTGCGAGCGCGGTAGAACTGCCCCTACTCCATCAAGGCCCGCGCACAGCGCGGGCGCGCGCCGCCTCTACGGCACGGCCCTCCTCCTGTCTTCGCCCCGGCTGGCGCCGCCCGGCCCCGCACTAGCGGCAGCGGCCATGAAGTGGGAGAAGCTCTCTCTGGCTGCGGCGGCCGGCTCCACCATTTTAGCCAGCCACTTTGGGGCGAGCCTCGAAGATCACGGCCCCAACGTCGTGCTTTAACGGGCAGCTCCACAGACTGCCCGACTCACCGGCAGCACGGGCCGTTTATCACTCGCCCCAAAGCTGCTTCCGGCCAAAGTCGCCCGCCGACCGCGTGGACGTGCCCCATTCGGTCCCATGAGACGGGGGAGTCATGGGGATAGCGGTCAGTCACAAGAATTGTCGATGGAGTCACCAAGCTGGAAAGCGCAGTTATTTTTTCGGTGAACTGAGGACTAGATCGCCTCTCGCCGCCGCTTGCTCGGCGGCCATGAGGCCGACTGCGATGCCATCCTCGAGGGGCCCTTTTTCACTCCATGCCCGACGGATTTGCTGGATCGAACCGAACGCGGTTATGAGCAATCCATAGAATGCTGACACCAGAGCCAGAGTGGGGTCTGGAATTATGCCGATGATCGACCAGGCCTCATTGTGAGCAATCACCAAACTGGTGCCGACTTTCTGGCGTCTCTTCAGTGCAAGGTATTCGTCTCTGACGCTTCCCGGAGCATCAGTTAGTAGGATTCTGTCGATGTGGTGGAAATAGGCGTCCAGCTCGTCAACGAGTTTATCTTCGTCAACATTTCCCGTTTTTTCGAACTTTGCCAATCTTTCCACAACCTTGCGACGCGAGCTTTCACTCCTGATGGAAGGCAATAGATCGGCGGGCATGGTGGCAAAGATCTTTCGCGACAGCACAAAGGGTGGGAGGCTCCAAGTATGGGGTTGCTCCGTAGGGGTGTGACGTCGCGTGGGCCTATCTCCCATACGAATATCTACTGGTGTCCAAAATCGGCTCGGAGACACAGGGATATCAGTAGAGACGTGCAGCGATTTTGGTATATTGAGCCTGTATGCCGCCCTAGCCGCTTTATCGATTTGATTCTTCTGCCACTGCGTGACTTCGCCTTGATTTACTTTTCTTTGAAGCCACCTGCGAAGCCTAATGAAGTACAGCGGATCTCGGGCACTAACGTAATCGTACGCCAAACGTTTGACATCAGGCGCGACACGCAATGAGCTATTCTGATCTAGGGAACTTAGGACCTGGTCTCGAAATAGTCGACTTACGTCACCAGTGTCGTATCCCTTTTCCCGACCATCCAATTCGGTCTCTACGAACCTTATGTAAGCATCGCTGCTAGGGGTTTCTGGTACGCCTCGACCTACAAGATCACCCCATACATCGTGTAGCGTCATGCCTGTTCGGACTGCGGGAAGCAGATACCCATAGTGCAGAAGAAGAGACAGGTCTTGGGGTGCCGAGTCTACGGGATTTTCTCCGGACCAAATCAGTGAGCGCAAATAGGGATTGTTGTTCAGCTGAGAGTCGCCCACCAGAAGTTCGTCGAAAAACAGGCAGTGCTGCACTATGTACGCGCGTAGTTGTCTGCCTTTCAGTGGAGATCTCCGAACGCCAAGTAGGTTCGCATGTGGATCAGCTTCTGTCACGTAGAGCCCTGCTGACTGGCGTTCCATATTCCTCGCCCACTCGTTGTTGCGCCTGCCACAAAAGAATCAAAGTGATGGGATCTTGCAACTTTCCCGATTTCATTAGCGATGTTGTGGAATAGATGTCGACTTCTTCAACTCCCTCTATCACCTCACTCTCTTCGGGGCTTCCTTTTTCCGTAAGGAGCCCCCAGCCTAGGAAGCAATGAGTAGGGTGGTAATTGAAGGCCGGATCGGCTACGAGTGCGCCAACATACTCGAGCGAAGAACACTCAAATCCGACCTCTTGGCGGGCTTCCGCGCGGGCTATTGTCTTCGGATCTGCCGCGTTAGCCCCAAACCCCTTTACTGCCTCGAGAATTACCTTGCGAGCGGCATGCCTATAGCTTTTAATGAGAAGGGCCTTCGACTCCCCGACCAGGGGCAATACTGCGACGGAAAAAGGAACTTTCCAAACCCACCGAACATACGTCCCGTGTGCGTTGGATGAGCTAAAGCGAACGTCATCGTCATATAGCTGGCCATAATTGTTTTCGTAAACTACCTTTTCGCGCAAAATTTCGATTTCAGGAGCCGAGTTCCCGAAGGATGGATCCATCATCTTAGACCCCTTTGCCATGCCGGGCTCTTCTGCTTAAACTCGCACAAATATTTTCTCACTAGCAAGCGTGAGGCGCATCTCAGTGCTGCTGAGGTAGAGCCACCGCTTCGCGGCGCGTGAGGCGGTCTCTTGAGCCAGGGCAATATGGTCGGGCGAATGATGACATCCACACTTGACATCAACGACGGCGAACATGTGCGGATTGCGACGGGGTCCTACAGAGCGGCAGCAGTGGCCGCAGTCGTGATCGAACTCCTAAAACGGGAGCCAGACCCTCCATCCCGACTCAGAGTGCTACGGGTCTCGGGCTGCCGTCCGGACAGACCAGCAGTCTCATCGACAGTCTTATTCGCGGCCGTTCAGCTCTCCTGCGAGCAACCCAGTGGCCCGGGCTGCGGATGACCGTGAACCAGTACGAACGGGGCCATGCAGAGTTGGAAAGCGTGGTGTGGACAACCGTCCCCGGGGTCGACTCTCGCAGCCGTCGGCGCGCTCCGGTCCGCTCTCATCGGTGTCGTGAGTCACTTCCCAGACGAGGTACCGAACCGCTGCGCCACGTCCATCGTCAACGGTGTTTCCCTTACGTGCAGGCATCGCCCCGCAGAGCAAGGCAACGTGACCGAGCCCCGGACGCAGCGTCCGGGGCTCGGAAGTGTCCCAGCTGTCCGACTGTCCGCTTAGAGCTCTGACCTGCACCAACCGGCCGGACAGCCAGGCTGAGAGCTGTCCGGGGTGTCCGGTTACCGATGGCTGCAACACCCCCGGGTGTTGCAGCCCGGTGGCGAAGCCACCCCTCGTGAGTCGCGGGCGCCGGTGCGTCTTCCTTTCTCAGGAACGCGCACCACGTCGCACCACCTCCGCACCATCTGCGGCAGAGAACCACGGTCAGCAGCGGTAAACACGACCATGGCTCGGAGCAAGGATCGGACGGTATCCGTGCAGGCCAGAGCGCCCACAGCGGGACGTCTTCTCAGGATTCCCAAGCTCAGAGCGCGAGTTCGATTCTCGTCACCCGCTCTTCGAGGAAGGCCCAGGTCAATGACCTGGGCCTTGCTGCTTGCCTAGACCATTCTTAGGTGGCGTGCCATTCGCGTGCCATACGCCACTCTGACCTGTACAAATGGCACGCGACGGGCTACAGAAGCGGCGGCTGCCACCTCATCGTCCCGCATCGTGAGTTCCGACTGGCCGGCTCGGACCATGAGGTCCTTCGGCTTGACGCCGGTGCCTGCGGCGAGGGCGTTCAGGGCGGAGTGAGCGAAGACGGGCATGTGGTCAGCCCGCGGCCGGTCCGGGTCCGTAGTCCGCCTTGAATCCGCCCAGACCGTCCGCGAGGTGGGCCAACCAACCGCTCGGGGAGTACGGCCGGGGCGGGTCGACCTCCATGCCCAGCTCCGCCACCGCGAGGGCGTATTCGGACTCTTCCAGGGCGAGGGCCAGCAGTTCGTGGAGCTCGCCCGTGAGGCGAGCAACCAGCTGCGGGCCCGTGGTTGCGGTGTAGTCACGTACGGCCGCGTCATGGTCCGGGAACTCGTCCGGCATGTCCTGCGAGAACCAGCCGCCGAGGAACTGGCCGAGCTCGGGGAAGCGGGCATGCCACTCCCAGTGGGTACGAGGGCCGGACGGGGGCGGGACCTCACCCTCCTCGATCGACCGCCTCAAGTGGTCCGCGATCACGAACAGCCAGTCCTGGATAGCCGATTCGGGCAGGCCGACGTCCGGCACGGGGCAGAACTCACCGAGGCTCAGGCGCAGCCGGCCCGGTGGGTTGCGTGCGTACTCGCGGATCTGCTGTTCGGCGGTGGCCAAGGCCCAGGGTCGGGTGTGCCAGGTGTGGCGGAGGTAAGCCTGGAGGGCTTCGCTCGGCTCATCCGGCTCGTCGTTGGCCGACATGCCGAGGTACGCGCTGATCACCTGGTCCAACTCGCCGTAACGGCGATCGAACTCGAGCGGCTTCATGGACACGGCACTGAACCCCTACAGGTAGATCGGGACGGTGGTGAGCACGACGAAGCCGTGCGGGCTGTTCGGTTCACGCTTGAGCACGACACGCGCGGCGCGGACGTCGACGGGGCCGCGGCCGGCGAGCATCATCGCCTGGAGCAGTACCCGGCCCACCGGCTCGTCGCGGGAGGGCCAGGCGGCCTCGATGGTCAGGCGGGCGCGGGTGCTTTGGGCGAGCCAGCGGTGGATCCTCTGCTCGTTGGCGGTCACCACCTGCTGGGTGGCCCAGTGGGCGGTTTCTCGGTCTGGATAGGTGGCCGAGCGGGTCCGTACGGTCATGTCTGTCCACTTCAGCTTGCGTCGAACGACCAGATGAGGCCGATTTCTTCACCAGACACCGCGAGGAGCCCGAAGTCCCAAACGTACTGAGACATCGGCCAGCAGCCGGAAACCCGCTCATAGAAGCCCGGATTCTCACCGCCATGACGGGTGTTGGTGAAGAATGTCGATCCGCCGGGAAAGCGCGAAAGGATCGCCTCCGCGTGGCGTTCCATGCCGGCTCTGCGCTCGGCAAAACCATGTTGCCGCGTCACGTTCATCTCATTGGTGGCCAGCATGACAAGGAGACGCACCACCGAACGGCGTGGAATCTCGAACAGTCCGCTTCGCCACTTCGCAGCGCCCTCCTCGTCCACCGGCGGAACGCGGAACGGGAAGGCGGGGTCCTCTAGCAACTCCGGTTCCCCCACTTCCGGGTCGTCGCCTCGCCACCCTCGAGGGTCCGCCACCTCCCTGCGCATGATCGCGGCTACGTCGGGCAGCCAGTCCTCGTGAGCGCGCGGGCCGACCGCGATGAAGGAATACCGGTTGCGGTACATCTCCACTGCCATCGCCCATGTCCCGGCATCAAGGCTCGTCTGCGGACCTCTCAACGTGGATCGAAGGACCAGATCAGCCCGACTTCCTCGTCGGACACCCACAGAAGCCCCAGGTCCCAGGGGTACTGACTGAGCGGTGAGCAGCTCGAGATCCGCTGATAGAAGTCGCGGGCCGCGCCGCCTCCCGAGGTGTTCGTGAAGAACTGGGCCCGGTCGGGGCAGCGCGAGAGAATTACCCTGGCGTGCTCCTCCATTTCAGCCAGCCGTTCGGGGAGACGGGGGTCCCGGGAGACATCGAGATAGAGGGTGGCCAGCATCACGAGGAGTCGCACCACTGAGGAACGCGGAATTTCCTTGAGCCGGCCTCGCCATTCCGTTGAGCCCGCCTCGTCCACGGGCGGGGTGAGGAAGGGGTAGGCCGGGTCGTCCTCCCTCTCCTCCGCGCCTTCCTCGGGATCGATGGTCCGCCAGGACCGGGGATCGGCCGTCTCCCCCCGCATGATCGAGGCGACATCTGGCAGCCAGTCCTCCCGCGTACGGGGTCCGACGGCGACGAAGGTGTACCGACGGTTGTACATCCCCACCGCCGCCGCCCAGGAGTCGGCATCCAGTGGTGTCGGCGGCCTGTCGGGCGTCGTCCCGTAGTTCATCCAGTCCTCGCTCATATGGGCATCGAGGTGAGCACGAAGTAGGGCGGGTCGAGGCTCGGATCGTGTATGAGCCGCAGGGAAACGCCCTTGGTGTCGTGCACCTCCGAAAGCTTGTTGTCGTCATAGTTGACACCCTTGCCAGTCACGGCGTCACCGGCGAGAGGGCCTTGCAGTGGAATGGAGTCAGTCTCAACGGTGATCATTTTGTCCGGCGCGTCCCCCGCCAGCCACTGATCGATCTCGTCGCTGTTGTCACGCAGGCAATACTGCGTGAACCGTTGTGCGGCCTCGACATCGACGTAGGTCGATGCCGCCGGAATCTTTGGCTCACCATCCGCTCGGCTCTCATCCCTCATCCGCTGCAGCAACTGCTCGTCGGTCTTCCCCACATGCTTGTCAAGGCTATGGGCATTCCCCAACCCTTCCGCCGCGGCAAGGTCCACCGAGTACCTGTACGGGAACTGGCTCTCCGGCAGTTGCCAGCTGTGCTCCTTCTTGAACTCATTCAAGGAGCGCGCACCGAACCCCTGCGCCCGAGCCCGTTCCGCCTGGAACGTGGGCACGCTCAAAAGCGCCTCGTCGAGCTCGAACTCGAGCATGGCCAGCTTGCCCGCAGCATCGCTGAACGCCTCGTGATAGGCCTCGACCGCCGCGTCCATGGAAGCCTTGTCCATATGGGACCGGAAGGTCAGGACGACCTCCGCGACTATGAGTCCGGCCGCGAGCCTGGTGAGTTTGGAGAGATCGAGATCCGAGGTGAGGCTGTTCACCGTCTTGTCCGTGGCCTCCTTGGCCAGGCGCATGGTGGTTTCCGTGGTCTTCTGGCCCATGTCGGCCAGGTCGTCGAAGAGCTTCTGAATGACGTTCGCGCTCTTGTCGAGGACCTCGATGATGGGCCGCCTGGTGGCGGGGTCCACCTTCCCGTGGGTCTTCCAGTTCCGGGTGCCCTTCTTCGCAGTCACCTCGGCCCGCTGGTCACGGGCCTTCCCCCATGCCGTGGTTCCCCAGATCGTCTGGCAGAAGGCCCTCATCGCGGCCTGCCATTCACCGTTGCCCGTGGGGTCGGTGATGGAGGAGATCGCGTCCGTGAAGTCGTCCGCCGCCTTCTTCACGTCCTTGGAGGCATCCCGCCAGGCCCCGGCGATGTCGCGGAACTCCTCTTCCTTGACGCCTGGCGTTTTCTCGTGGATGCGGCCGAGTCTCAGCCCTTCGTCGACCACGGGTTTCATGATGAACATGAGGAAGTCCGGGACCTCTCCCAGGATTCCGGAAATCGCCCACGAGTCATGGTCTTCGCCCTCCCCCCGCCACGTCAGGTCGTTCGGCGGACCGTACTTGGGCGCGGTGTCGATCACCGCTGGAGGCGGCTTCTCCTCCGGTGGCTCTCCCTTGCCCTTGCTCGCCGCCCAGTCCGCCTGCGCGTAGTTGTTCGCGGTCTGTGTGAAGCCCACTGCCACACCGCCCACCGACACCACGCTCTTGGCCCAGAGCTCCAGGAACTTCCCTGCGACGATGCCGTACCGGTCGGCGAAGGAGTCCGCGCCCCAGCCCGTTCCAGCGGACTGGCTGTACTTGTCCAGCGTTTCCGTCAACGCCTTCGCCTTCTTGTCATAGGCGAACTGACCGTCGCGTACGACGAGCGAGGTGAAGTAGAGATGCTGAGGCTTCACATCGAAGCGGCCCACACCTTGGTTGGGTGGCGCGGTCTTGGCCTGATCCCGTTCCCGCTGCCGCTGCTTGTCGGAAGGTAGTTCAGCCATCAGCCCGCACCCCAGCCCCGCATTACCGCCCTGTGTGCCGCCGCATAGTTGATCTCCCCGTTGACCACGACGTCGTGCAGCCACGCCTGGGCCGCCTGAAGGTCCGCCGCGGACCGGTCCCACTCGTCCAGCTTGTCGATGAACACCTCGCGGGCCTCGCCCTCCCAGGTCAGGACCACCTTCTCGGCGCGCCCGTAGAGCAGGTCCAGCTGCTCGTTGAGACGCTTGAGAATGTCCTCGAGATCTCCGGAAAGGTCCTGCAGCGTCGCGAAGTCGACGGCTATCTGGTCGTCGTCCACCATGCTTCCCCCGTTCAGAAGTCGTCAGTTGGCGTTTGGGCCCTCAGAGGTCGGAGAGGGCACTGCGCGGCGCAGCGGGCACCTCGGTGTTCGGCGTCGACAACGCGTCCGTTTCTCGGTTCACATCCGTCTCGACCTGGATCTTCCGGAGCTGCGCCATGATGTCCAGGTCCTGCTCCGAGAACCCGTCCCGGCTCAACCGCACGGCCTGTTCAAGACCCTGGATGACCATGCGGATACGTACGGCGTCCTCGGCCGCGCCCCGGTGGAGGTCCCGGTAGGCACGGGCGGCCGGCCCCTGCCATCCCGCCTCGATCCGGTCGACGATCGCGTCCATGCGTCTGACCTGCTTGTCCAAGGAGTCCTGCATACCGTCGAGGTCATTGGCCAAGTTCGTCAGCCGGTCGGACTCCGTCCGAAGTCGTGGCTGTCCGCCTGCACCGCTCATGGCGTCCCCCAGTCTGTGGCCGTCAACGCAGCTACTCCTCCGCCCACTTGTCACACCCGCGTCACCCTAACAACTTCACTTCAAACCATGGCAGCAGCAAATTTCCATGCATATGGGGTCGCTCTCCCGGAGTGGATCGGTGGATGCCACACCACCCGACACGGCCAGGGCCCGAGAGCGGAACAACTGCCTACGAGGACCCGTGCACATGCCACCCGCCCATCCACATAAGGGCACGCCCGGTCGGCCGGCGGGTCGCGGTCCAGATCGAGCCACGTAACCACGTCCGGATCAACGTCCTCTGGCTCGCCAGCCCCTTCGGGGTGTTGCGGATCCGCGCTTCCTCAGCGGGATGTCCTATGGTGTGACGCCTTGATGGGCGTCTACAGCGGCCCACTGCTCGTGCCCCATCTGTGCCCAGCAGAACGGTCAACAGCGGTGAACAAGGGCGCCCAGTGACCACACCAGGAGCGCCTCCGGAGCGGCGTATCACCAGGTCAGAGCCTGTTCGACCCCCGTAAACACCGTTGCTTCCCAAGCTCAGAGCGCGAGTTCGATTCTCGTCACCCGCTCCATGAATAAGCCCCAGGCCAGCGGCCCGGGGCTTATTTGTCGTCTGGACCAGTTCAAGCGTCCCGTGCCAGATGCCTGGTCATCCGACTTTTGGCGCCGAGCCCGTACGAGGCGGTCAAGGCCGACCGCCACCTCACACGGCCGCTCCAGGTCCGAGTGCTGCCGCAGCCGTCATCGTGTACACGATCGGGCTCGGCGGGCACGAACTGTCCTACTTCCCGCCGGGCTTCGATTGCCTGCTGGAGGACGGTCGCGGCCAGCGGACCCTACGGCTTGCCAAACGCGCGCCTCACCGGTTGACGGCGACGGCTCAGGCTCCGCCCGCATCCCCGCGCCCGACACGACGTGCCCCTTGAGCGGGGGCAGAGCAACCCAACCCCGTTCTTCGATACGGATGTTGGTGGGACAGAACCCGGACATGCGCGAGATCATTTCAGGATCGACTCGGCCCTAGAGTCATCGGTGCAAGCAGGAAGCACCGCAACCAAAAGCCGCTGGAGATCATGATGCGTTCGCGCCTCGCCACCCGTTCCGCCCGTCTCGCCCTCGCCGCCGCAGCCGTGACGGCCCTCGCCGCCACCTCCACCGCCTGCAGCCCCGACGACGTCGCGGACACCAGCAGCTCCTCGGCTCCCTCCGCCGCCAGCGGCGAGAGCGACAGCCCCTCCACCAGCGGCTCCTCCACCTCCAGCCCCTCCACCAGCGGCTCCGGTTCCAGCGGCTCCACCTCCACCCCCAGCGACTCCAATGGCAAGGCCGCCGACTCCGGCGACGGCGAAAAGAGTGGCTACGGGCAGTCCTGCGGCACCAACGACCTGGACTTCACGCTCACCTCGGAGACCCAGGCCGGCGGCTACTACCTCGTCACCGCCAAGGCCAAGTCCGGCATCACCTGCTACCTGGACATCAACACCCCCAGCGTGTCCTTCGGCTCCGGCGCCGACGGCCTCGCCTCCCCTGTCGGACAGGGTGGCGAAGACCCCATCAAGCTCACCGGCTCCACCGTCGCATACACCGGTATCAGCCCCAAGACCACCAACAGCAATGCCGGCAAGGAATTCGAGAACGTCATCATCGCCACCACCAACGACGACCCCGACCCCGCCGAACTCAAGCTCCCCGACACCGCCACCGTCGACAAGCCCATCGTCACCAACTGGGCCACCAACCGCGCCGAGGCCGTCCCCGCCATCGTCTGACGAACCGGGCCGACACCGCCGACATCGCGCTCTACACCATGGCGCCCGACGGCGCAGTCGCCCCCGCGCACCCCTAGGGGCGTCTCGTCGATCACGTGCCGAGCCAGATGAGGGTGCTTGCGGCAAGACGACCTCCAGGTCCTTGGTACGGAGCCGTGAGCGGCGGCACACCGGCCGACCTCTCACCTGACGCGACACGCACAGCCGTGCCACAACGTGCCAGCAGGGGCGGTAAACAGCAGTCACCAAGGGGCTCATGAAGTGGCCACGAGGGCGCCATCTGCGCGCGTATCCGCAGCTCAGAGGCCATACGTGAGACCAGGCACCGGGTGATTCCCAAGCTCAGAGCGCGAGTTCGATTCTCGTCACC
Organism: Streptomyces sp. NPDC060035; assembly: GCF_042736635.1. NCBI lineage: Bacteria > Bacillati > Actinomycetota > Actinomycetes > Kitasatosporales > Streptomycetaceae > Streptomyces > Streptomyces sp. NPDC060035. Next base: position 183,247 of record NZ_JBHWVO010000005.1, on the reverse strand, counting down.
CGCTCCATGAAAAAGCCCCAGGCCGGCGGCCGGGGGCTTCTTTGTTGTCTGGACCAGTTCAAGACCCTCGCACCAGATCCGCACCAGAAGGCTTCTTCTCGGCCTTCTCGCGGGCAGTGCGCACGAGGTCATCCAGCCCGCTCGCGACCTCCTGCTGTCGCGCAAGGTCCGAGTGCTGATAGATCAGCGCCGCCTTCTCCGACGACTGGCCGGCGCGGACCATCGTGTCCTTGAGGGTGGCCCCGGACCGGGTGGCCAGGGTGTGCCCCGTGTGACGAAGGTCGTAGAAGCGAAAGCCCTCCGGCATACCGACGAGAGCGCGAGCCCTGCGCCATTTCCGCCCGAAGGTGGAACGCCGGAACGGCTTGCCCTTCTCCCCCACGAACAGAAGTCCGTCCGCCCCCTTCTCCGCGTACCAGTCGACGTGACGCCGGAGGTCGGTCCGGAGAAAGGCCGGCAGGACCACGACCCGCTTGCCCGCCTCCGACTTGGTGTCGCCAGGAGCACGGCGACCGGTGGTCAGCTCTGGCCCCGCCATGCAGACCCGGATAGTCATCTCGTCCAGGTCCACGTCCTCACAGCGCAGCTCGGCCTGTTCCTCCGGTCGTATGGGACCGTAAGCGCCGAGGAAGACCATCAGTCGCCAGCGAGGCCCGAGAGCGTCGCTGACGCGTGCGGTAGAACTTTCTCTACTTCATCAAGGCTCCTCGCTCCGCTCGTCGCGCACTCCCCGGCTCACCGCCGGGGCCCTGCGCTCCTGTCTCCGCCCCGCTCTGGGCCCCGGCTACGCCGGTCGCGCAACTAGAGCGAGGGAACCTGACCGAGGAAAACGGAAGACACGAGAGATGCCTCCGGCGGGGGCGCTCAGACTCCGGGATGGGAGGGGCGCCGTTCGCGGGTGCCGGCGGATTCGTGGCGAGTGTTGGGGGCTCCCATCCCGACCACCTTCGACCCAGGCAGAGCCGAGCAGCCGCGGCCCAGGGCGTCAGAGTCCACTCCGGTGCCCCGCCCTACGGGCCGTCGCGCCGACCGTCCGGCAAATCAGTTTGCCGGATTGGAGTGGGCACTGCTAACCATGCGTGTGCGCGGTGGGTTGCCGTGTTGAGCAGCGATGTTGCCGTGTTGAGCAACGATGGAGGGCTCCGATGCGGGCTGGATACGACGTACGTACACCGCGGGAATCCGATCTCCCGTCGATTGTCGATGCGGTGAACGCGGCTGCTCGGGCAGACGATTCGACGGCAGGGGCCCAGACCGAAGACGAGTTCTTGCGTGCCTGGGCACAGATGGACAGGGCTGAGGACGCGTGGGTTGTGACCGGTCCGAACGACGGGATCTACGGATACGGGCACGTGATCGCCGCATTGCGTGAGGGCCGGATCTTCGCCGACGCGTACACGCACCCCGACCATGTCGGCACGGGAATCGGAACGACGCTCCTTACACATATCGAAGCTCGCGCCGCTGCGATGGCACCTGGCATCGTCTCCGGTGGCGAAGCCACAGACGTCGCCCTGGTGAACTATGTCCTGCTCGGTGGAGATGCCGATCGGATGCTTCGCGCCCGCGGATACCACCTGGCGCGAATCCATAAGCGCATGCGGACAACCCTGGACACACCACTGGTCGCGCCGGTCTGGCCCGGTGAGGTCAGCGTGCGCACGTGCACCGGGACTGCGGAGGATCTGAGGCGAGTGCACGAGTGCGTCGAGGAGGCTTTCGGTGACCGCTGGGGCCGGGCGCCGCGCTCGTATGATCAGTGGGCCGAGGACATGATCTACGAGGGGTTCGACTCTGCGCTCTGGCTCGTCGCTGAACGCGCCGGGCGAGTGGTCGGTGCGTCCCTGTGCCGCTTCCGCCAGTTCGACGACCAGGTCGCCGGCGAGGTCAGTCAGCTCGGCGTTCGGCGCGAAGCCCGACAGCTCGGGCTAGGCCGGGCGCTGCTGCTGGCCAGTTTCGCGCTCTTCGCCGAACGTGGCGCCACTTCCGTCGGACTTGATGTTGACAGTGAGAGTCCTACCGGCGCCCACCGTCTCTACGAACGATCCGGGATGACCACGACAGTGGCCATCGGACAGTTCGAACTACGGATCAGAAGGTGACCGCGCCCGTAGCATGCCCGATCGGAAGGGACACCATGGGGAACCACGGGGAAGAGCGGCGAATCGTCCGCGATCGCGCAGGTCAGCGTCTTGCCAGGTCGCAGGCATGCGCGTACGGGATCTTCCGAACTGGTGATGTACAGCAGCAAGGTGCAGCAACCACCGCGCCCGCAGCCGACCGCTACCAGCCTCGGCAGGCCGACGATGCCCCCGCAGACCACAACGGTTTCGGCCTATATCGCCCAGGTTGCAAAAATGCCCGACTCCTTCCCGATGAAGAGCGCTGCCGAAGTAGGAACCAGCAAGCAAATGCCTATGCCGCCAAGCACGTATGGCGCCACTGGCGTCGCTTTCGGGAAGTGGACATCGGGTCGACGCTTGCGCGCAATAGCGAAGCGCCGGATAAACAGAGCGGCACTCAACATAAGCAGGAACGCGCCGACAATCTGCAGCGCCATCAAGCCGCATTGAATAAGGAAAAGGACCAGGTACGAGAGCAGCACCCCCACGACTAACCTCACTTACTCAGATTTCGGCATCAATCAGAATCCGGTCGGCTTTCATTGCCGTCGGCCGCAACCACACGCAAGGCGGACAATAGGATCATGGCCTGAACTGCGTCAACCTGTGCAACTGAACGCCTGCCCGATGCGTGCCCGACCGGTTGGTAAGTCGCGGCCATCTACGGGCTCCCCCGCCCTGGACCAGCAACCGACAGCGCCCGCCATGAAGTCGACAGCGGCCCGAAAGCGGCCGTAATGACTCTGGATGACCGATCCATTCTTAGCTACGGATCAGAAGGCTTCTGACATCCACGGCTGACATCAACGACGCCGGACGAAGGTGTACACCAGCACCCCTGTCCGGCTGTCGCACCCGTCGACGACGGCCTCCGGAGCGGGTTCGGATCGAACTCCTAAAGCGAGTGTCGAACAGATTGGGTCGTCACGCGCTGGATGGACTCCACGATTGTGGGCCATGGCAGCCCTCGAACTTCTGGGCCCTCGCGGGGTTCATACAATGGCCAGACGTCAGGGCCGTAGACGAGGTCCACGTCGGCCTGCCGGAGCGCCTCGATGTGCCCCTGCCATGCCGGATGTCTTGCATGAGCTGCGTTGACGCGGGGGAACACCACGACGGGGACGCCGATCGTGCCGAGTGCCTCGCTCACCTGCGTCAGGGCTTGATTGTCGGCGATGCCCGTCGCGAGCTTGGCAACATAATTCGCGCTTGCCGGAGCGACGATGCAGCAGTCGGCGACCGGGTGGGGGCGGGGCTCGGTCGGCAGACGAGGGGTGTCCCGCACGGGTAGACCGGTCAGTGCCTCCAGTCGGTCCAGTTCGCCGTTCGCTCGCAGCCATCGGCCGGCATTCGGGGTCAGGGTCACGGCTACCTGCCAGCCGAGGGCGATGGCTGGCTCGACCAGGCCGGGGCGTAGCTGCTCGACTCCATCGGCTGCCGTACCCACAACTGCCAGCACTCCGCGTCTGCCTACGCTCACCGTTCCACCGCCCCGTATCGGTCCGCCCCAGGGCCAGCAATACAGCAGAGAAGTACCGCAACGACAGCGACCATCAGCAGCCGTTGCTGGTCCCCAGCCCCCGTGTGGGACCGTCGACAGCCCCCAGTGACCGCCGTGCCGATAGTTCGCATCGAGGAGGTCAGGGGCTTAACGGGCCTCCAGTCGCGACCTATACGGGGGCCTCCTGACTCTTGAGTCGCGACCTATACGGGGGCCTCCTGACTCTTGCTCCACACGTGGCGCTGCCACTGATCATGACGGCTACGGCACCCCTGGACGGAGCGGGCGCGACGAGTAGCAGGCAAGGCACAGCACCTCGCTGCCATTCCGGCATGCCCCACATAGGAATCCCTGAACCCGTCGTTGACCTGCCGCCGGGTGCACTTTTGATGTTCGCCTTGGTGGTGCTCATCAGGGAACTCTCCCGTCGTACTGGACGGGACATCAGGAAGCCGTGGCTCTTCTCTGCAGTGGCGGCGATCATTTTCGCCAAGTTGCTCTGGCCCTAGCAATGGGTTCCGTACAGCAGCGAAGTACAGCAACCCCAGCAACTAACATCGCCCGGCAGCATCCTCTGGAGATGGAGCAGGACCGGTGTGACCGCTACCGATCGATCCACATTGGGCTGCGGAACAGAAGGTCGAGACACCGCTCCGTCCTGCAGCGTGACGGGACTAGGATCGCAGCGGGCGAAGCCGTAGCGCAGGGGTAGTCGCGCGCGGTCTCCAAAATCGCGAGGACGCCGGTTCGAATCCGGTCGGCTGAGCCTGCCCCCGCTACGCGTCCAGAACGATGAGTGGCCGTGCCAGACGTGTGCCAGAACAACTGGTGACCGGCGGTCTGTCCCGGTCACTCCGAGGGACTGTCTCGGAGTGACCGGGACAGTCCCTCGGAGTGACCGGGACAGCTTTTCCGCAGCTCAAGCACCCTGTATCAACTTGAGTGTGCGGTGATTCCCAAGCTCAGAGCGCGAGTTCGATTCTCGTCACCCGCTCCATGAAAAAGCCCCAGGCCAGCGGCCGGGGGCTTCTTTGTTGTCTGGACCAGTTCAAGCGTCCCGTGCCAGATGCCTGGTCATCAGCGGCTTCGCGCCGAGCCCGCACGAGTTGGTGGAGGCCGGCCGCCACCTCACGCTGCGCGTGGGTCGAAGGCGGACGGGCTGGGAGCTGGAGTGAGTGATGCGTCGAGAGGCCGCGATCGCTCGCCCCATGGCAGCACCCTCGCCATGCGAACACCTGTGGGCTATGTTGAACGCGTTCAAATACCCAGAAACGTGAGTCGCGGGGGCTGAGGTGTCGACGGAGCAGGTAGCCGCTCACAGAGTTGGGCGAGTGCTGGGACGGATCGGGCGATGCGTGCTGACGTACCTGCTCCTTCACACCGCAGCATGGGTAGCCACCGCGCAGACAGTCTGGTGGGAGGAGACTTTTCTGGAGATCATGACGCTCGGGATGTTCCTGCTGCTGATCATCGGCATACCCAGCCTGCTCATCGCCGTTATCGCTGCCTCGGTACACAAACGTATGGACGTGGTCCGGTTCCGAGTACTGCTCGCGATCCCACTGCTCCTCTGCGCATGGCCCCTCCTGGCAAGCAGCGCAGCCGAACCGCTGGTGTTCCAGTTCATGGCGCAGATCGCTTTCGCCGCACTGATCCCCGCGCCGCTCTTTCCCAAGGGCTGGCTGGGTGAGGCTGAGTAGTGAGTTGTGCGAACTGCGGCTACTGGTGGGGAGTGCAGCCAGCAGCCGCTGAAGTCGGCATCCTGCAGTTCAGCACTGACGTCCAGGGAGGGCTGATGCCCATCTCGTGGCACTCGTGCCAGATGCGTGCCAAAACAGGTGGGGAAGAGGGGGCTTCCAGGTCAGGGCCCTGATCGAGGTTCATCGGCCGGTGATTCCCGAGCTCAGAGCGCAGTTCGATTCTCGTCACCCGCTCTTCGAGAAAGGCCCAGGTCAATGGCCGGGGGCTTTCTTGTTGTCCGGACAGGTCCGGATTCACCGTGTCCCCGGCAGAATGGCGACTCTCGGACAAGGCGATCACCTCGGTGCGGCAGCCGTACGATGCCAGGCGATCCGCCGGCCGTGCGAGCCTGGGGCAGGCTTCAGCTGCGGGTGGCGGTCTCCGCTGCCCGAGCCGGCCGCGCCGCGGAGGCCGAGGACCGGATCGGACACGCGAAGGACGCCGCCGAACGCAGGGACGCGTACTCGCACCCTCGGCGCCTCCGAAGCGGCGATCCTCCTGCGGGGCCAAGCGGCCGCGCCGGGAACAGCCGGTCCGGTCGGCACGGTTGCAACTGAGGGACCGGTGCCGCACGGGCGGAAACACGGAGACCACAAGGTCGTCCGCCCCACCAGGACCGGCCCCAGGATTGCGGTACGCCCGCCGCAACTCGAACCAAGACGTAGTTCTGCAGGAGGACTGTCTTTCATGACTGACCGGCCCTTGACGCTCATGGCAGTGCACGCCCACCCCGACGACGAGGCCACCGGAACCGGAGGGGTTCTCGCTCGGTACGCGGCGGAAGGCATCCGCACGGTGCTCGTGACGTGTACCGACGGCGGTTGCGGTGACGGAACGGGGGGTGTCAAGCCGGGCGATCCCGGGCACGATCCGGCGGCCGTCGCCTCGATGCGCCGCCAAGAACTCAAGGCGAGCCGTGACGTCCTGAAGATCAGCGATCTGGAGATGCTGGACTATGCCGACTCCGGGATGGCCGGCTGGCCGAGCAACGACGCCCCCGGATCCTTTTGGCAGACCCCCGTTGAGGAAGGCGCCGCCCGGCTTGCGGAACTCATGCGGCATTACCGACCCGATGTGGTCGTCACCTACGACGAGAACGGCTTCTACGGCCACCCCGACCACATCCAGGCCCACCGCATCACGATGGCGGCGCTGGAGATGACCGCGCTGACACCGAAGGTGTACTGGACGACCATGCCCCGCTCGATGATGCAGCGCTTCGGTGAGACCATGCGCGAGTTCCAGGAGGACATGCCGGAGCCGGATCCTGCCGAGGCCGCCGCGATGGCCGAGATCGGCCTCCCCGACGATGAGATCACCACGTGGGTGGACACCACCGCATTCAGCGGTCAGAAGTTCGATGCGCTGGCCGCGCACGCCAGTCAGGGCGAGAACATCTTCTTCCTCAAGATGGGCAGGGAGAGGTTCGGCGAGTTGATGGGCACGGAGACCTTCGTACGCGTCAAGGACGCCACCGGCGCGGCCGTACCCGAGAACGATCTCTTCGCCGGACTGCGCTGATCCGCCCGCCCGGCCTGGACCCGGGACAGCCCATAGGACGCACCGGACCTACCCTCCCCGTCTCAGTCCGAGGGGCCGCCGCATCCAGGTAATGCAGCGCTCAGTTCCCCCACCAGGCCGACCGCCTCCCCCGGAGGCCGCAGCACGGACGACGGCCTCGCCCTGGTGGTACTGGCGGGCGAGGCCGTCGTCGGGGTGTTTCAGCGGCCGGCGTTCGGCGTTGCAGCCATGGTCGGAAGCCATGCCTGCCGGAGGCGTCCTTGGCCGGTGGTTACGCTTCCTGGAGCTGGGACAGGATCCACTGGCCGAGTTCCGGGGTCATGACGGTGTGTTCTTCGTTGGTGGTGGCGCAGAGGAAGTCGTGGAGGTCGCTGCTCTCGCGGTCGACCTTGGCGTAGAGGGCGGTGTGGTCGTCGATGTCGGCCGACGCCACGGCGCTGATGGTGGGGACGAAGGTGGAGGCGTTGTGGGCGAGATCCGCCTTCTGCCCGTTGACCACCGCGGCCAGCACGGCGGCCATGCCGTAGTTGGCGGCGTCTTCCAGGAGCGGGGCCTTGGGGAAGAGGCCGCCGGGAGCGCCGTCGAGTTCGGGGAAGCCGGTGGTGTTGATCGAGACGGCGGCCTGGCGCGCCTTCGCCATCTGCGCGACGGTCTGTTTTCCGGGGCCCTGGGTGCGCAGCTGGGCGTTCACCTTCGGTCCGAGGGCGGCCATCGCGGTGTCGTCGGTGGGGATGTTGTTCCCGGCGCCGGTGCCCGTTCCGTTGGCGACACCGAGCAGGCGGGGGCGCTGGGGCCAGTCGCCCATCCGATGGAGTGCTTCCAGGAAGTCGGTCCGTTCCTGGGCCTGGCCGGCGGCGACGTCGAGGGTGACCTCGGTGCCGGTTTCGACGTGCCAGCGCAGCATCTGGCGTGCGGCCGGGCTGTTGACCAGGTTGGAGTAGAGGCTGAGGAGCGGGTTGGTCTCACCCCAGCGTTCCTTCACGAAGTGGGCGAATGCCTGGACTCCGAGGGGCAGCCACGCCCCTCTGTGCGGGGTGTCGTAGGAGAGGTAGACGGAGGTCTCGTGGTCCTCCTCCTGCGTTTCCATCCTGGCCAGGGCGTAGCGGGTGACCATTCCTCCCATGCTGAAGCCGCCCACCGTCAGCCTGGCGTCGCCCTCGCGGTCGGCGACCGTCCTCCTGATGCACTCGATCGCGACGTCGGCGTTGTCGAGAATGGATGCGGAGCGTTCGTCGAAGCCCAGGAGGACGACGTCGAAGCCGTTCTCACGCAGCGTGGAGATGAACGGGTAGTCCCCGTTCTCCAGGCCGTCGTACAGCACGTGGCCGTTGCTCCCTCCCATGGCGAAGCCGTCGGCGAGAATCACCGGCCGCCTGACGTTCGTCTGGCCGGATGAGCTGTAGAAGACCCAGGCGGTTCCGTTGCGGAGCTCCCACTCGGTGTCCCAGGGGTCCGCTTCCGCGGCTGCGGGCTGAGCCCCCGGAGGGGTGCCCCAGATACTGACAACAGGCTTGGACATGCTCCGACGACTCCTTGGTGCCGCGGCCGGTCACACCGAACACGGTTATCGTCCCCACGCGAGCATCCGATCCTCGCCCCAATCCACCAAGATCACTCTTCCGTGGACGAAACGCGTTTCACCCTCCCTTTCCTCGCGTCTCTCGTACGCGGGCGCGCCCTGCCTGGGGCGGAGAGCCGTCACGCGCTCCGCAGTCGACCGGAGGCGAACGCAGGTGAACGAGCCAGGACACTCGCTTGTCCAGCATCAACACCTTTGGAAAGCGTGGTGTGGGCAACCGTCCCCGTCGGCTACGTCTCTCCGGGGCCTTGTAGCGGCCGGTACGACCGCCGCTGACCGATCTGGCCAGAGCTACGGATCAGAAGGTGCCCGTGCCCTTCTGTCCCGATCTCCTGGACCTGGCCCTGCCATGGGCCGGTCATCCGGAGCACCGTGAACATTGGCGCCCGCACCAGGTAGGCCAGGGACAGGCGGTCACCCACGGTCGAGGCGGCACGCCCCTTCCCACTCCGATCCCGACTGTTTCGGCAGTGCAAAGGCCTTACAGAGCGAAGCCACTCGTGATTCCCAAGCTCGGAGCGCGAGTTCGATTCTCGTCACCCGCTCCATGATGAAGGCCCTGGTCAGAAACCAGGGTGTCTTTGTTGTCCGGACTCACCGGACACCGGCCTTGGCCTGGACGTGCGCGATGTAGCGGACCGTGAACACCATGGGGATCACGAAACCAGCAACCTGGATAAGCGTGGCGAGTGCCGAGTGGGCGTTCCCTTCGTGCGCCACGAAGGCGAGCACGACAGCGGTCAGGGCGAAGGCCGCGGTCCAGACGGCGGTGATGATGACGTTGGTCTGGATGAAAGGCTTGAGCCCCCAGACCTCGCGCGGGGTGGTGCGCTTGGCGATGCCCGACGTGAACGGCTTACCGATGGCCAGCGAGACCCCGGCGATGACCGCCAGCATGCCCGCCGACAGCGCCGCCGAGTAGTCGTGCACGCGCGAGTCCGGGTTGGCGAAAGCGATGACGGCCAGCACGGCGAAGAAGAGCGCGGAGCCGAACTCGATGATCAGCGCGTCTAATCCGGCTCCCGTACGTACCTGCTGGACGATCACCGCCACCGCGACCACCAGAGCTGCCATCGCCGCCCACTGCCAGTTCCCCGAGGGGAGCACGGCGAAGACGATCCACGGAAGGAACGTGCGCAGGTAGGACATGAGGTCTCCGCTTCAGCGTTTCCATTTCGACATGTCGAAACTAGAAGGTCCTGTAGCGACATGTCAAGAGTGGAATATAAGCTGTGCAGCATGAGCCTTCGACACGCACTGCTCGGGCTCCTCTCCGAGCGCCCCGCCAGCGGCTACGACCTGCTGAAACTGTTCGAGACGTCGCTGGCCACCGCCTGGCCGGCAACCCAGAGCCAGATCTACACCGAGCTGACCAAGCTGGCGGACACAGGGCTGATCGTGGTGGCAGCCGAGGGCCCGCGAGGCCGCAAGGAGTATGCCCTCACCGACGAGGGCCTGGCCGAGCTGCGGCACTGGCTGACCGAGACCAAGCCGCAGCGCAACACCCGCAGCGACATTCTGCTGCGGGTGTTCTTTCTCGGGGTGCTGACGCCCGAGCAGGCGCGCGGCTACCTCACCGAGCTCATCGAGCTGTCCGATCAGGGGTACGAGAGTCTGCGCCGGCTGGAGGAGTCCGTCGACTGGGATGACGACAATCTTTCGGTCTACGGCCGGATCGCCCTGGAGTACGGCCTGCGTTTCAACGCCATGCGCCGCGAGTGGGCCGAGTGGGCGGCCGACCAGATCGCCTGACGGCTGGTGGGTCGGCGGGAGTGCTGCCGGAACCGGACTCTCCCGTGGAACCGCCCTCCGCAACGGCGGCTGACACATCGGTCATGGACCACCGGCTGAGCTTGCAGTTCACTTCGGCGGAGGCGAGTTCCTGGAGACCGCGTGTGAGTTCACGAGCTTCGTAGACGTGGACACGAGCGGTGGAGCCCAGGGCGATCACCTCACGGACCTGCACCGCCGCTTGCTTGCAGACGTGCTCGCCGTGGGCGGCGCTTGCCCCTCGCGCTCACCGGCGGCACACGGTCCAGGCGCACGGCCTGGTCGACCGGCTCAGCCAGGACCTCGATGTCGCGACCGAGAACTCCGGTCGCTGTGCTGCCTGGACCCCTGCGGTTCGCAAAGCCCCCAACTGCCGGAGCCTTTGAATCGTGTACACCTCTGACCGGCACGGCGAACTGTGGGAGGAGGCCTCAGCAGCCCCAGGCCCATCCCCTTCCGCAGCGACCGCGTCTGGACGCCGTCGCTGCGGGATCCAACGCCCGCCCACGCAGAACGCTCGGCTGGGAGTCTCCAGCCGAGCGTCTGGCTGAGCTACTGACAACAGCCGCTTGACCGGCTGGTTGCCTCTCTTGAATGGGCCATCGGGGAGGGGCTTGTGCCTCCGGCGTGGCCTCTAGACCGCCATCAGGTCAGATCGTCGGTGTGTCATCGACGATCGCCTTGTGCGGTTCGACAACGAACCTCCAGCCGTCGCTGGGCTCCAGGAACCGCACTCGGGTCGGGTAGATGTCCAGGGCACGGCGGTCACGGTTTTGGGTGTTCGTGTTCTTACGCCCCCGGGCCGGCTCCTCGTACAGGTCGACCTTGACGTCCGGCACCGCGACGGTTTCCTCGCTCCAGCGCTGAACGATCCCCGCACCGAACGCATCCCGTGCGGCGGCGTAGAGCGACTCCAGGGATTCCGTGTTCCCGTCGGGCACGAAGAGAGCAAGGTTCAGGAGGACACCGGCACTCCGGAGAACCTCGATTTCCTCCCCTGCCTTGTCGGCAATCCAGATGCCGCCCTCTTCAGCATTGTCCGGGAGGACATGAATTTCCTCACCAAAGACCGTCCGCGCAGCGAAGGCCCCTCCCTCAAAATTCTTACCCGGCTCCGTAAGGAAAGCCGGAGCGTAGCAGTCGAGAGGAAGGCCACCCATCCCTGCCGGGACGAAGATACCGTCCTGGAGGCCCAAGCCTGAAATCTCCTCGGCCGTAAGACGTCGAGCCGTAACCTTCTCAGTATTCACGCCACTCCCCTTTTAATCGCGGCATCCTGCGAATTTGTTAAGACCCTACCACGAAAAGGATCAGCCACTTCCCATTACACATGTCTTCACGCTCGCGATGGCACCGGCAAACCCTCCGTGCAATTCCTCCGGGAGAGCAGCGGACAACTCCTCCTACATCACCGACAAAACGCAGCACTCGTAAGTCGGTCACCGAGGTGAAGTCGGTCGGACTCCGATGTGAGGACCGTGTGAGGCAGGGACAACGCAAGCAAAATGCGCATCCTCAGTGCTCTATGTCCACACCACGACAAAGCAGCTACCTGCGCGTACTGAGTAACGACCCCCGGAGCGAACTTCAAGCACGCCTGGGCGGAGCCGACTGAATGGACGACACGGAATTCTCCGCCTACGCACTCGACGGACGGGCAATCACCGTGCTGCGGCAGCGGGCACAGACATGGGCGAACACCACCGGGGAACAACTTCAGGAGCTTGAGGCTCCGCACGAGGATCGATGGTCTTACGAATTCCGATCGCTCGACACGAATGCGGTTCACGAAGGGCTGCCCGCACTCGGTCGCCTTGCCCCATCCGTGCCCTTCGGAGCGGTCAACGACAGTCAACCACGGCACCCAGAGACCACTTCGGCCTCGCCCTTCCGATCCAAAAATACAAGCAGAGGTACTTCACCCGCGCAAGCGCCAATGATTCCCAAATTCGATTCTCGTCACCCGCTCCATGAAAAAGCCCCAGGCCAACGGCCGGGGGCTTCTTTGTTGTCTGGACCTCTTATGACCCACATGCCATGCGCGTGCCATAAGCGTCCTCACGACACGCCAGATTGAGGCCCCCTCCACGAAGGCGCTACGTCGGCGAATGAATCACCCTGTACGCCGACAAGCCGGATGAGGTCCGGGCTGTCTCCACCGGTGGAGACGTAGATGGTGAGCCCGACCACGTTCGGCCGCGTACACCGAAACCCAGGTCAACGTGTGCAGTGACGACCGACCTGTCCCAAAGGTGGACGCGGTAGCGGACATGTTCCTGCTCTGAGGCAGTGTCCCGGGGATCGATGGCGCGCATGCCCGCGTGAGGAGCCTGCGTAGAGAGGGGCCGCTACGGCTTGACGGCCTGCTGTGCCCGTCGTCCAGATCGCCGGAACGGGCACAGTGATCTGGCCTTTGATGAAACCGGTGTACTCGCCCGGCGTGGGGCTTGCTTACCGCCGGCCTGCAGTGTGCAGAACGTGGCCGTCCAACGGTTCCTGATCCGAGACTGGTTCGGAAATTGCGATGACCAACTTGTTCGTGCATGTCTGCCGGTGCCGGGGGCAGGTCTTGATGTCAGTGCGGGAGAGCCTCACTCACCGCACGGGGAAGCCGAAGGAGTACCCCTGCTCCTTCAGCCAGGGCAGCACCTCGCGCAGAGCGGCCAAGGTCTGGGAGCGATCCCCTCCCGCGTCGTGGAAGAGGACGGTCGGCCCGTTGGCGATCTCGCTCTTGACGGTGGCGACCATGGTGTCCACACCGGGATGCTCGAAGTCCTTGGTGTCGACGTTCCAGCCCAACGGTCGCATCCCCCGGGACGCGGCGAGCTGCCGGCTGTACGGGGTGAAAGCACCGCCCGGGGCCCGGTAATACTGCGGCCGGACACCTCCGGACGCCTTAGTGATCATGCGTTCGGCATCCAGGATCTGCTGGGACTGGTAGGCCTCGGACCGGGTGTCCATGGTGGTGTCGTGCGAGACGGTGTGGTTGCACAGCCGGTGCCCGTCTGCCACGACCGCCTTGACCAGGTCCGGGTACGCCTGGGCCTGCGTGCCCACCATGCAGAACGTAGCCTTCACACCGCTGTCCTTCAGCAGTTGCAGCACCTGCGGTGTCCAGACCGGGTCCGGTCCGTCGTCGATAGTGATGTTGACACCCCGTGCGCCGCGATCCGAGGCGTGCGCGATGTCCGCCGCCACGGGCCGGGCGTCCGGCGCTGAGACACGCGCTTGCGGCTGCCGCCCTCCGGCGGGGTCGGCCTGCGCGGTCCACACCGAGGTGGCAGCGGCCACCGCCGTCACCCCGAGTCCCGCCGCGAGAAGCCGGCCGTGCCATCCCCTTCCCTTGTGCCTTGCCATGTCTGCCCGCCCCTTTGCTGCCTCCGCCGATGCCGTGCCCCCATCAAGTCATACGAACACCCTTACAAGGTCCCTCTGTTACCGATCGCAGACGAGATCGCAGGGGGTCGGCGACAAACGCAGGAGCTCTGCGACAGATGAGGGGGCGCAACGGCCTCGAAAAGGTACCGGCGAGGGCGGCAGACGCTGATCTGCACGGATTCCGGCGGAGGCACCCACGCCTGCGTCGGATGGCCCGCGAAGCAGGGCCGATGGCCGCCCCACTCGGTCGGCATGACCATGGCTGGAGATCGTCCAGCTCGCACTGGGCTGCCGTCCTGGCCGCCGATACTCGCCCCGACCTGCCCTCCGGCCCGGCTCCGGGAACCCCGCCGTCTGCGACTCCGGTCGGGAGGGCGTCACGTCGCTCGATCGCTCTGGTGATGACGTCGGTCCAGTCCCCATGGTGGGTGAATCGCAGATGCCGACGGCGGGCGGTGGTGATCAGCTGGGTGGCGGCTGAGAAGAGACTCCGGTTGACCAGCAGATCCACCTGTCCCGACGAGCCTGAGCCATCCCACCGGAAATGGCCCCCGGGCCCACCCAACGCGACAATCGGGCCAGTGGCTGCCCACGCGCCTCGACAAACGACGAAGAGTCCGTCAGCAAGCTGACGGGCTCCCGCAAAAGGTCGAGGCTCAACCTGTCATCAGGTCAGATCGTCGGTGTGTCATCGACCATCGCCTTGTGCGGTTCGACAATGAACCTCCAGCATCGCTGGGCTCCAGGAACCGTAGTCGGGTCGGGTACATGTCCAGGGCACGGCGGTCACGGTTTTGGGTGTTCGTGTTCTTCCGCCCCCGGGCCGGCTCCTCGTACAGGTCGACCTTGACGTCCGGCACCGCGACGACTTCCTCGCTCCAGCGCTGAACGATCCCCGCACCGAACGCATCCCGTGCGGCGGCGTAGAGCGACTCCAGGGATTCCGTGTTCCCGTCGGGCACGAAGAGAGCAAGGTTCAGGAGGACACCGGCACTCCGGAGAACCTCGATGGGAGAACATGAATTTCCTACCCACAAAAGATCGCCCTCGCAACAAAGGACCCTCCCTCAAAATTCTTATCCAGCTCCGTAACCAAATGATCTCGTGAGGTGACTCGGCCCAGGGGATCCCGCGAGCCGCGATGAGTGCGGCGTCCGTCGGTCGTACTGTCGAGCCCGTTACCGAGGAGGACTTCTGATGCGCAGCGTGACCTATTCGATGGGCGTCTCACTCGACGGCTACATCGTCGGGCCGGACGGCGACTTCAACTGGACGGCGCCCGAGGAGGAGGTCTTTCGCTTCTGGATCGACGAGATTCGACAGGTCGGCGTCCACCTGTTGGGACGACGGCTGTACGAGACGATGCTGTACTGGGAGACCGCCGACCAGGATCCATCGCTCGACGACTCGATGCGCGAGTGGACCTCGCTCTGGAAGCCGCTCCCGAAGGTGGTGTTTTCCACCACCTTGTCGGCGGTGCAGGGCAATGCCCGCCTGGCTTCCGGCGGCCTGACGGAGGAGATCGAGCGGTTGCGAGCCGAGCCGGGGGAGGGCGACATCGCGATCGGCGGCGCGACTCTCGCCGCCGAGGCGGCTGCGTCGGGTCTGATCGACGAGTACCAGGCCATGGTCTACCCGGTGCTGGTCGGCGGTGGCATTCCGTTCTTTCCCCGGCGCGAGCGCCGGGTGGATCTCGAACTCGTCGAGACCCGCACCTTCAGCTCGAAAGTCGTCTACCTCCGCTACCGCGTGACGCGTTAGCCGGCTCGTCCGCCGAGCCCTGGGAGGATCGGGCCGGCCAGTGAGGGTTTCTCGATGAAGATCTCCTCGGTGGACATCTACGCCGGCAGAGGAGCCGTCGTTCAGCACTTTTCGTCGACGAGCTCGTCGAAGGCATCCCGGTTCATGGCTCGGCACACCGCCGCTCCTACCCGTTCGTAGGAGACCGCTAGCGCGGCGCGGTGTCGTCGGCCGGGAACGCGGGTCCGTGGCCGGGCACGATCAGGTCCGCGGCGGCAAGTACCCGGAGCCTGGATGCCAGCAGGATCTCGTGGTCCGGGGCCACCGGGTCGTCCACCGGGCCGTTGGGGCGCCACCACAGGTCACCCACGAAGGCCACGACACCCGAGTCCGTACCTGCCAGCAGGGTGATGTCCTCGCGGCTGTGGCCCGGGGTGCGGATCAGCCTGAGCGAGGAGGTCAGTTCGTAGCCCTCGGCGTCGCGGTCGGTCCACTGGTCGTTCCGGTAGATCGCCTTGTGGTCGTGGACGCGGGCCCGGCCGAAGAGGCCCACGTTCATGGTGTTGTCCGGATGGTGGTGGCTGAGCACCACATCGGTGATGTCGTCCGGGCCGATCCCCGACTCCGCGAGCGGCCCGAGGATCCGCTCGCGGCCGGCCACCATGCCCGGGTCGACGATCACGCGGCGTCCCCCGTCACTGATGTAGGAGACGGTGGCGGCCACCCCGGGGCCGGTGGAGAGGGTGTAGCCAGTGGTCAGGATCTGGTAGGTGGCGCTGCGGCCGAGCGGTGCGTCTGTCATGGCCCCAAGTCTTCGTGGCTGGGCCCTTCTTCACGAGTGGCCGCTCTGCCACTGATCGCAGGAATCGTGCCACACTGCCCGCATGCCGCCCTTCGTGACCGTCGCCGCCTACGCCCCGCCCGGTGTCGGGATGCTCGGAGCCGGCATCGTCTCCGAGGTGTTCGACGCGCGCGGCCAGGACCTGCCACGCTTCGACTTCGGCCTGTGCACCGACCGGCCCGGACGGATCCGCAGTGATGTCGGGCTTCCGATCGTGGTCGAGCACGGCCTGGACCGGCTCGCCTCGGCCGACCTGGTCATCGCCCTGCCCTGGGCGGACTTCCGTACACCGCCGGGACCCGCCGTGCTCGATGCGCTGACCGCCGCGCATGAGCGCGGCGCGCTGGTCGCGGGACACTGCGTCGGCGCCTTCGCCCTCGCTGCGGCCGGCCTGCTCCACGGGCGGCGCGCCACCACCCACTGGCGGTTCACCGGACTGCTGGCCGACCGCCACCCGGACGTCACCGTCGAACCCGACGCCCTGTACATCGACGAAGGCCGGATCGTCACAGGCGCGGGAGCCGCTGCCGGCTTCGACCTGTGCCTGCACCTCCTGCGGCGGGAGTACGGCGCCGCCACGGCCAATGCCATCGCCCGCGACCTGGTCCTGCCGTCCCACCGCGACGGGGGACAAGCCCAGTACCTGGCCACTCCGGCCCCCGAGGACTGCCACGACGATCGGCTTGCCGACGTGCTCGCCTGGGCCCGCGAGCACCTCCACGAGTCGCTTCCCGTGGCGGAGTTGGCCCGGCGGTCCCTGATGAGCAGACGCTCCTTCGCCCGCCGCTTCGCCGCCTCGACCGGCACCACCCCGCACGCCTGGCTGCTCGGCCTGCGGCTCAGCCGCGCCGAGGAACTCCTGGAGACCACGGACTTCCCGGTCGAGGAGATCGCCCGTCTGGTCGGCTTCGGAAGCGCGGCCGTCCTGCGCTCACAGTTCGTACGGCGCCGGGGAGTGCCGCCCCGCTCCTACCGCCGGTCCTTCACCCGCACGCCGTAGCCGGCGCGGGCATGCGGGACCGCCGGCTTCCTTCGCCTCGAAAGCAGTCAGCTCCAGAAGCTTCTCGGGTCTCTGCGCGAAGGCCGATCAGTCATGGCGGACCACCTGCTGTGACCGCTCAGGTTGCTTCGACGCCTGCATCTGCCACTTCACTGCATGTTCTGCACATGCGGATGGGCGTACGAAGTCGTGCACACGTACAGCTGCAGGCTGTAGCCACGGCCGATATTGAGCTGCGTGGCATTGACCGGGCCGAGGAAGTGCAGGCCGGTGCAGCCGGCATCCTCGACCGGTCCGGCAGACAGTCGATCGCCGTGACCTGGGTTCACGACAAGAAGGCAGGCGGGAAGCGACCCCATCGTGCGCGGGCCGGCCGGGTACGGGACATGCCGAGTGGTCCACTGCTGCACCTGGGCAGTGCCGACGGCAAGGCCGTCCTGCTCGACCCGCCGCCCCGGGCCGCACCCTCACGGCGTACACCTTTTGCCACGCCGTAGTTCCCAGTCGGGCGCCCGCGCCGGACCCGCCGCCGCTGGGTGATGATGCGGTGGCAGGTCCGGCGCGGAACCGGTCACCCGCCGCGGACGGTCGCGGCGGGCGGGAGTTCTCAGTGCTTCTGCGCCGCCTTCAAGGTGGACTGCAGGGCGAAGAAGGCGGGCTTGCGGGTGAGGTCATCAGTCATGACCGTCGCGGAGCCCTCCCCCGCGAAGAACACCGGGACCCAGGAGTACTTGTCGGTGAAGCCCCAGATCGTGAAGGAGTTGCAGCCGTCCACGGCCAGGCACGCCGACAGCGCCTGCTGGTAGTAGTCGGCCTGCTTCTGCAGTTGCGCATCGGTGGGCTCGCCGCTCTCCGGCAGGTCCATGCGCACGTCCAGCTCGGTGATGGCCGTCTCGAGGCCGAGCTCGTCGAACCGGCGCAGGCTCTCCTCGAGTCCTCCCGGGAAGCCGTAGCGCGTGCTCAGGTGCGCCTGCGAGGAGAAGCCATGAACGGGAACATGCTGCTTCCGCAGGTTCTTGATGAGTTCGTAGTATGCGTCGCTCTTGGCGTTGATGTCCTCGACGCCGTAGTCGTTGAAGAAGAGCTTCGCCTTCGGGTCTGCCTGGTGCGCCCATCGGAAGGCGTCGGCGATGATGCCCGGTCCGAGCCTGCGGAGCCAGATGTTCTCCTCGGTGCGCAGCTTGCCCTCGCCGTCGAAGATCTCGTTCGCCACGTCCCACTGCTGGATCTGGCCGGCGTAGCGGCCGACGACGGTGGTGATGTGCTCGCGCAGGATGGCACGCAGTTCCTTGTCGGAGAAGTCGCCCTCCTCCAGCCATGCCGGGTTCTGGCTGTGCCACAGGAGCGTGTGCCCGCGCACGACCTGCTGGTGGCGATCGGCGAAGTCGACGATCGCGTCGGCCATCTTGAAGTTGTAGCGGTTCCGCTCGGGGTGGATGTACTCCCACTTCATCTGGTTCTCGGGGGAGACCGAGCTGAACTGCTGCCCCATGGTCTTCCGGTACTTCTTGTCCGAGGTGAAGGGGTCCGGGTAGTCCTGCTCAAGGTGGTGGCCGCCACCGGCCACGGCGGTGCCCACGAAGAACCCGTCGGGAGCGGCCCGGCGCAGCTGGTCGAACCTGGCGTTGGAGTGCGGCGCGCCCCCGTGGTCGAAGGACGGGTCGGCCGTGGCCGAGGTCGCCGCCAGCGGCAGCGACAGGGCTGCCGTGGCAAGCGCAGCGGTGACGAAGCGGAGGTGTCTCATCGGAGGACTCTCATTTCGGTCGGCCTTTTCGAAAGTTTCGACAAAATTTACGAACCAGGCTCACGGACGTTAAGAGGCTCACAGTCAGGGCGTCAATACCCGTGCAGAGTCGCGCGGTGGCCATCGCCTGCCCTGCCCGCACCCGGGCGGGCACAACGAAAGGACCCCGTGACACCATCCGACCCGTTACGTGCCCGTTTCCGCTGTCGCTGCGGAAGCGGTCATGTCAGCGAGGTGCCTTCCGGCCGCCGGGCCGGCGGTGTCTGTTCGTGGATCCGGTGTGAGACCTCGACGGAGAGCTCCGGGCGGGCAGTCGGCACCGCAGCCGGGATGTCCCGTGGGCCCGGCCTTCGCCGCAGTCATTCAGCGGGCTTCTCAATCAAGCGATTCCGTAAGCCGTTTGAGAGCAGTACGGGCATGGAGCACCGCCTCCTCGGCGGTCAGTCGTGCGCCGCGGTCGAACGTCTCCGTGAAGGCGGATGCGCCCAGGGCGGCTCGTGCCGACGACGTGATGCGGTCGACGTCGGCGCGTTCGGCAGCCGGGAGCGGGGCTCCCGCGAGGCGGCGGGCCGCGGCCGCCGCGCCGAGGAGAAGGGCCGAGCAGGCGGCGGGTTCGTGGCCGTGCAGGGCGGCCGCGCCCGCCAGACCCTCGAGGGAGAGGGCGAGGGCGCGTGGCTCGGCGAGGGAGCGGGCGATGTCCAGACCACGCAGGTGGCGGGCTGCGGCCTGATGCGCGTCGCCGCGGAGCTCGGCGACGAAGCCGAGCTCCGCGAGGAGCAGGTGGTCGCCCGCCTGGGACGACACATCGGCGTAGCCGTCGCGGAGGTGCAGCAGATGCGCCTCGGCGGCATCGAGGTCGCCGGAGCGGCGTGCGCCGAGGGCAAGACCCATCTCGGAGTGGATCTCGCCGTACTTGTAGCCCTGTTCGGCGGCGATGCGGCGCGCCTGCTCGTGCAGGTCGCGGGCCCGGTCCCAGTCGCGGGCGAGCAAGGCCAGCCGGCCGAGCCCGGAGAGCCGCGCCGACACCTCCGCCTCCAGACCCAGCTCCCGTGCCATCCGGAGCCCTTCGTGCTGGCGACGCGCCGCGTCCTCGTACTCGCCCTTGATCTCGGCGAGCGCGGCGAGCGGCGATACGGTCTGCAACTCCCCCCAGCGATCACCCAGTTCCCGGAAGAGCGCGGCGCTGCGCAGCCCGTCGCGGCCGAGCCCGGTGAGGTCGCCGCAGACCAACGCGAGTGTCGCCCGCAGGCCGAGCGCGGCTGCGGTGCCCCACTGGTCACCCGCGGCGGTGAAGAGGTTCAGGGCGCGGGTGTTCAGCTCGTCGCCGTCGGCTGTGTCGCCCGCGCTGAACAGGCCGTACGCACACAGCCACAGGGCACGGGCTCGGCGCACGGGGTCGGGGATGGCATCGGCGGTCCCGGGAGCGGCGACGCCGGTGGCGGTGGCCCAGGTGGCGGTGGCCCAGGTGGCGGTGGCCCAGGTGGCGGTGGCCCAGGTGGCGGTGGCCCAGGTGGCGGTGGCGGTGGCGGTGACCACGGTGTGGTCGCCGGTGAGAAGTGCGAATGCGGCGTGGAGAAGGGCGAGTTCGGCGGGGGCGGCGGCCTTGGAGGTGGAGGCGGCCGGCTCTGAGACGGCGGCCAGGACGGACCGCAGGCTACGGCGGGCCTCGGTGAGGCGGCCGCGCAGTAGCCACCACCAGGCCAGGGCAGTGGCGAGCCGCACCGCCTCGTCCCCCTCCCCCACGCCGGCCCGGCGCACCGCCTCGTCGAGTGCCACGCGCAGATTGCCGGCCTCGGCGTCCAGGCGGGCCAGCCAGGATCGCTGCCCGGCGCCGCGCAGCTGGGGCTCGGCGCGTTCGGCTAACGCGAGGTGGTGGCGCAGATGGCGGTCGCGTACGGCGGCGAGGTCCTCCATCTCGTGCAGCCGCTCCGTCGCGTACGCGGCGACGGACTCCATGAGCCGGTAGCGGGGCCCGGTGGGCCCGTCCACCACGACCACGAGGGACCGGTCGACGAGCCGCGTGACAAGGTCGAGGACTTCGTCCCGGGCGACGCCGTCGCCCGCGCACACCGCCTCGGCGGCCTCCAGGTCGCAGCCGTCGCTGTGCACGGCGAGGCGGCGCAGGACGATGCGCTCGGGCGCGCTGAGCAGCTCCCAGCTCCAGTCGATCACCGCCCGCAGGGTCTGCTGGCGGGCGGGCGCGCCGCGCTGCCCCGAGGTCAGGACCCGGAACCGGTCGCTGAGGCGTACCGCCAACTCCCGTACACCCAGGACGTGTACGCGGGTGGCGGCGAGCTCGAGGGCGAGCGGGATGCCGTCGAGGCGGCGGCAGATTCCGGCGATGGCGTCGCGTTCCGACGCATCCGGTTCGCGCGGGAAGCCGGGCGCGGAGGCGGCGGCGCGCTCCATGAACAGCTGGACGGCATCCGCGGCCGGGAGGGGCTTGACCAGGAACACCGCCTCGCCCGCCAGGCCGAGCGGCTCCTGACCGGTGGCCAGGACGCGCAGGCCGGGGGCGGTGCGCAGGAGCAGCTCGGCGAGTTCGGCGGCGGCGTCGACGACGTGCTCACAGTTGTCCAGGACGAGCAGGGTGCGGCGGTCCCGCAGGGCGGCGGCGAGGCGGTGCGGCGGCGAGGGAGTACTGGTGCCGGTGCCCGGCAGGGCGGAGGGGGCGTCGTCCCGGATGCCGAGAGTGGCGGCGACGACCTGGGCGAGGTCGGCGGGGGTGCCGGCGCGGACGCCGGCGAACTCGACGAGCCAGATCCCGTCGGGGAGTTCACCGGCCTGCACGCTGTCCCGTTCCGCGGCGGCCGCTGCCACAGCCAGGCGCGTCTTGCCGACACCACCGGGGCCGGTGAGGGTCACCAGCCTTGCTTCGCACAGGAGTTGGGACAGATAGGTGAGGGATCGACGGCGTCCGATCAGGGGGGTGAGGGGGACGGGAAGGTTCGAGTGCGTGTGCGGGCCCTCCGTGGGCGGGTCAGCTGCCCCCGTGGCGGGGCCGTGGTCCACCCCCGTCGAGCCGGTCCGCGAGCCGGGGGAGTGGGAAGCGGGGGAGGAACGGACATCGCCCCCGGTGCCGGCTGCGGTCAGCGCGGGGATCAGCGCCGGGTCCTGTCGGAGCACCGCCTGGCGCAGTGCGCCGAGCGACGGGCTGGGGTCGACCCCCAGCTCCCCCGCGAGCCGGGACCTCAGGTCGTCGTACGTGGCGAGGGCCTCGCTCTGGCGTCCCGCCGAGTAGAGAGCCCGCATCTGTACGGCGCGCAGCCGCTCCCGCAGCGGGTACTGCGCCACCAGGTCGGCAAGCTCCCCGCCCAGGAGCACCTGGTCACCGGCGTCCAGGCGGGCCTCCGCCTGCTCCTCCAGGACGGTCAGCCGCTGCTCCGCGAGGCGCTGCGTGGCCCCCCGTACGAACTCCTCGTCCGCGAAGTCCGCATACGCGGGCCCCCGCCACAGCTGGAGGGCCTCGGTGAGGAGTGCGGCACGCGCGCGCGGGTCCCGCAGCGGGCGGGCCTCCGTCACGAGGGCGCGGAACCGCGCGGCGTCCACCTCTTCGGTGTCGCCACCGAGCCGCAGCCGGTAGCCCGGCAGCTGCCGCACCACCCGGTCCCGGCCGATGACCCGGCGCAGCTGGGAGACCTTGGCCTGCAGCGCCCCCGTGGGCTTGCCCGGCGGCTCGCCGCCCCAGAGATCGTGGATGAGACGGTCGGCGGAGACCGGGCTCCCGTCGTGCGCGAGCAGATCCGCGAGCAACGCCCGGACCTTGACCTCGGGGACTTTGACTTCGTGTCCCTCGTCGTCCCACACCACCAGTGGCCCGAGCACCCCAAACCGCATACGCGCCACCGTACATGTCCAGGGGCTCCGTTCCTGAGCCACCGGAATCCCGCGGCCGGGCCCCGTCCCCGGCACGGGCCGGAGTGCAGCCGTCAGCGGATCGTCAGCGCTCCCGAAGGTTCCCCGAAGCGCTTCCGCGCACAGTGGTCCTCGCCGGGCGGCACCCGCACCGGCCAGGAAACGACACCCAGGGAGGGAGCGGCAGCCATGACCAAGTACGCGCACAGGAAGGCCGTGGTCGCCGGTGAAGCCACCGGCATCGGCCTGGCCATCGCCAAGCGCCTCGTGGAAGGCGGCGCGACGGTCCTGCTGACCGCCCGCACCCCGCAGGAACGCGACCACGCGGGCTCCGAACTCGGCTCCGCCGCCCGTGTCGTCGCTCCGGACGCCGTCGAGGCCGCTCTCGGCTCCGACGGTGAGGTCGATCTTCTCTTCGCCGACGCGGTATCCACCGTGCTGCCGCTGGTGCGGCACCTCAAGGACGGCGGCGCGATCGTGCTCACGGCCCCCGCCCCGTCCCCCGCCTCCGTGACGACGCTCGCCGCCGAGCTCGTCCCGCGCGGCATCCGTGTCAACGCCGTGGCTCCGGGCTGTATCGCGGCGCCGGGCGCCGGCGCCGTACCCCTGCCGCCTCTGGGCCGTCTCGGTGCCGCCGAGGAGGTGGCCCGCGCCGCGCTCTTCCTGGCCACGGAGGCGACCTTCACGACGGGCGCCCGGCTCCCCGTCGACGGCGGTCTCGGCCCGCCGTGACCCGGAACGACCCGGAGCACCACGTCCCCAGAGTCCCCGAACCCCCAGAAGATCCGGAGCACACCCATGAGCACCGCGCCAGACACCGCGGCTGATTCCGCCGCGGCACCGGTAACGAAGAGCGGCGGCCGGGAGCAGCAGAAGCTCCCGCTGCCGGCCCTGCTCGCCCTCGCCACCGCCGTCTTCATCACCTGCCTCACCGAGACCCTCCCCGCGGGCCTGCTCACCGCAATGAGCGACGACCTCCGGGTGAGCGAGTCCGCGACCGGACAGACCGTGACGATCTACGCGATCGGCACCGCCCTGACCGCGATCCCGCTGACCGCGGCCACCGCGGGCTGGCGGCGCAAGGGGCTGCTCCTCACCGCCATGGCCGGATTCGCCCTGGCCAACACCGTCACGGCCGTATCGTCCGTGTACGAGCTGACGATGGTGGCGCGGTTCGTCGCGGGCGTCGCCGCCGGTCTGGCCTGGGCCCTGCTCGCCGGCTACGCGCGGCGTCTGGCGCCCGTACATCTGCAGGGCAAGGCGATCGCCATCGCCATGGCGGGCATTCCCGTCGCGCTCTCCATCGGTGTGCCCGCCGGGACCTTCCTCGGTGACGCGCTCGGCTGGCGCGTGGCGTTCCTCTCGATGACGGCGCTCACGGTGCTGCTCCTGCTGTGGATCTTCACTACCGTGCCGGACCACCCGGGACAGGAACGCGGCGAGCGGCCGAAGATGCTGCGCACCCTGCGCATCCCCGGCGTGACCCCGGTCCTGTTCGTCACGCTCGTCTTCGTGCTGGCCCACACGATCCTGTACGCGTACATCGCCGCGTTCCTCGACGACCTGGGCATGGGCGACAGCACCGGCCTGGTCCTCCTCGTCTTCGGCGCAGCCTCGTTGGCGAGCATCTGGATCGTCGGTGCCCAGATCCAGCACCGGCTGCGCAGCCTCACCCTCGCCGGCGCCCTGCTGGTCGCCGTGGCCGCCGCACTCCTCGCGGTCCTCTCCGACAACACCGCCCTCGTATACGTCGCGGCCGTCCTGTGGGGCCTGGGCTGGGGCGGGGTGCCCACACTGCTGCAGACCGCCGTCGGCGACGCGGGCGGCGAATCCGCCGACGCGGCCCAGGCCATGCTCGTCACTCTCTGGAACGTCGCCATGGCGGGCGGCGGCATCATCGGCGGCATCCTGCTCGACATGGCCGGCAGCGACTCCTTCCCCTGGACCGTCCTGCTGCTCCTGCTGCCGGTGCTCGCGGTCGTCCTCTCCGCACGCGGCGCCGGCTTCCCCGCGGCGCGGCAGGTGGCCCGGGGCGGTGACACGGACCCGGCCTGATCCCCGGATTCGCCTGGTCCCGACTCTCCCGTCAGGTCCATGTGACGGCCGCCGAAGGCGCGACGCTCCCCCGGCCTTCGGCGGCCATTCGCCGTCCCCGCCCGGCTTTCCGGCATTCGCGAACACACAAACCCGCCGGCTTTCGCACATCACGCGCTTGCCCCGCCTTCGCGAACACAGGACGGCCGGAGCCGTCCCCGCACTGCGGCGGACCGGATGTTCATGATGTTTTGACACTTCACCGGCCGGGTTCAGCCAATGGCTTTATCACTGGTAGAACCGCTTCCGCCCCCCGCACGGGCCCTTCCCGAACGCCCCGCCGGGACGCGTTTGTGCTGCTCAGGCCGCGAAGTTGCACAGTAGACGGCCGACCCAGGAAATCGACTCCCCGGACGGTACTTTCGTCTCGTACGTACGTGCCATGTATCCACTTGGGTGCGAGCGAATACGAGTATCGAAGGGGCGTAGCGTTACATGTCGTCAAGTGAGTTACGCACAGCCGTGCCGGACGATGGGGCGCGCATGCAGACGTTCATGGACGAAATCTTCCGGCCGTTCCGCCGGTCGGAACAACGCCGTTGGGCGCAGGCGTATCTATGGGCGCTGATCCATGTCTCCGGCAGGAAGACGCCGCGGCGTATGGCCCTGGCCACGCCGTTGCCCTCGGCCGCGGCACACGGGCTGCACCAGTTCATCAACGCCAGCCCATGGGACTGGAAGCCGGTGCGCCGCAGACTCGCCCGGCGGATCGCCGCGCGTACGACGCCGCGCTCCTGGACCGTCGCCGAACTCCTCATTCCCAAGCGCGGCGAGCACTCGGTGGGCGTGCACCGGCGCGTGGACGCATCGACGGGACGCACCGTCAACGGCCAGCGTGCCATGGGCCTCTTCCTGGACACGGACACCCACTGCTTCCCGGTGGACTGGAGCCTCGTGCTCGGCGGAGCCTGGGACTCGGACAGCGAGCGCAGGCGCCGCGCGCGCATACCGGAGACCGAGACCGGGCGCCCCGTCGGCGCCTACGTCCTCGGCTACGCCGCCGACGTGTCCGCACAGCCCCAGCTGCCCCGTGTCCCCTGGGTCCTCGACCTGACGCGCTGGGACGATGCATGCAAGGTGCTCGCCGGGCTCGCCCGGCAACGGCTCGATGTGGTGTGCGAGGTGGACCCGAGCCGGTTGGTGCTCACCGGGCAGCACACGCCCACCGTGAGCACCGTGGGCGAGCTGATGGAGTTGCGGCACGCCCGGCAGACGCACGTGCTGCTCCGTCGGACCGCGTACGGCCGCACCGAAGCGGTGCCGATCCACGCGTACGCGGGAACGGTACGGCTACCGGGGCTCGGCGCCGGCGACGAGGGCAGCTCCCGCACGTACCGCGTCCTGGAGCGTCCCGACCCGGACGGCCGACAGCCCGCCCGGTACTGGATCACCACGCTCACGGACCGGCGGGTGGAGGAGGTTCTCCGGCTCGCGCGCAGCCGCGCCGCAGCTCTGTCGACCGTCGCCACGCTACAGAAACGGTTCGGCGTACTCGACTTCGAGGGCCGCTCCTTCCCCGGCTGGCACCACCACATGACCATGGTCTCGGCCGCGTACGCCTACCGGCACCTGTACGCCGCTCCCGGCGCGCTGCCCCCCGAACCGGCCGAGTCGCCCGGCGAACTCACCGGTGCCGCGAGCTGACAACGGGCCGGGGAGAAGGGGATGGGACTCATGACGAACGTACTCGTGGTGGAACGGAACGCCTCCGCGGCCGAAGCCATGGTCAACGATCTGCGGCGGCAGGGATACACCGCCCGCAGCGTCGGCACGGGGGCGCGGGCCCTGCGGGCGTGCGGTGACGCGGACCTGGTGCTGCTTTCCCTGGACCTGCCCGACATCGACGGACTGGAGTTGTGCCGGTCCTTGGGGAACGGCAGTGACACGCCCTTGATTGCCGTAACGGACGTCGACAATGAACTGGAGCGGGTCCTCGCCCTGAAAGCGGGCGCGGACGACTGTGTGGTGAAATCCTGGGGATTCCGGGAAATCGGAGCACGAATCGAAGCAGTACTGCGCCGGGCCCGCCCCAGACCGGCCCTTCTCGACGCCATTTCCCTGCGCCCGCTCCACATCGATCCACGAACCCGGGAAGTGCATCTGCACAACCGGCTCATCGATGTGACATCGAAGGAATTCGAGCTGCTGTACACCCTGGCCACAACCCCCGAAACCGTGGTGACAAGGAAGGAGTTGATGGAAAAGGTGTGGGGAAGCAGCTGGGCGCACCCCAGCCGCACCATCGACACGCATGTGAGCAGCCTGCGGGCGAAACTCGGCCACAGCTGCTGGATTCACACGGTCCGGGGTGTCGGCTACCGGATGGGGCACGCCTGGCGCATGCCCGAGGCGTCCGCCGGCTGAGCCGTCGGCCCGCGCGAGGCCCCGGGGAGCGCAGCGGCGCGTGCCCCGGGGCTCTCGGCGTCACGCGGCCGCGCGCTCCAGCCTCCGCAGCAGCGGGTGTGCCGCACCGGCCGCGCCCCCCACCGCGCGCCGCGCCCACCAGGCCGATGCCAGGTTCGAGGTCAGCAGGGTCCGGTGGGGATCCTCCCGGGCGAGCTCGGCGAGGGCACCGATCGTGCCCATGCCCGTACCGGTGAACAGCAGGGCGGTGCCGACGGGGATGTCCCGCTCCCGTATGCGCCGCAGCACCGTAGCGGTCGTCACCTCGTACGGGTCGAAGTGGCCGCCCCCGGACGGATCCGTCGAAGCAGGCACGAGCACGACTCCGTCGACCGTGAGGCCGGCCCGCTCCCAGAAGGCGCGGGACGTGTCGGTGAGCCACGGCTCGTACGGGGAGACGAGCGTCAGGCGGGTCACGCCGAGCGCCTCGCATGCCGCGAGGATGGCCTGCGTCGACGACTGCACAGGGAAACCCACGCGCTCGGACAGCTCGGCGCAGAAGGCGCGATCGCCATCGGGGTCCAGCAGGTAGTGCGAGGCGCTGCACGCCACCACGGTGGCGTCCAGGCGCATGCCGCCGAAGGCGCCGAGGATGCCGGGAAGAACGTCGTTGTACGTCTCCAGCATGGGCCTGAGGCCGATTCCCGGGGTCACCGGGAATCGGGACGTGTACACATTCATTCCGGATCCGAGAAGGTGGTTGAACTCGGGTTCAGCGGTGGGATTTTCCGGCGGAACGACGACCCCGAGCCGGGGCAGCGAGAAGATGTCCATGGCCGCACAGTAGGACCCCGGTCGCAGCAATGGCGGGCCGGTGCGGCCGATTTGTCGTCAGCCGTACACCGGCCTTGCACTCCCTTTCCTTCTTGACATTCCTTGACAGTCCCCCACACAGCCCTGACACGAACGATCTTGCCCTTTCCGGCCGCACAGCGGAGGGTATGGAGAAGCGCCTGCCGAATCCCCCCCGGAATTCGGCCCACAGACCCTGCCGGGAACAAGGAGTGAAGAAATGGCAGCAGCAGAAAGCCTTGAGAAAGTGCCGAGGCTGCCCCGTATATCCGACGCGACCCTGCGGGACTCCGCACACATGGCAGGCGTCGAATTCGGCCCCGAGGACGCCGCGGTCATCGCGGACCTGCTGGTGCGCACCGGCGTCGAACTCGTCGAAGTGGGCATGGTGTCCGGCCCGGACTCCAAGGACGCCGGCCTCGTCCTCGCCACCCACGAGGCCGTCGGCCCCGAGCGCAGCATGACGCTCGTCGTCGTACGTGACCGCCGGCAGGTCGCCGAGGCCCTCGACGAGGCCGAGCGCCTCGGCGTGCGCCACATCATGTACTCCATCCCCACCTCCGAGCAGCACGCCCGGCTGAAGCTCGACTCGCACAGCCCCAAGTACGTGGAGAAGCTGGCGCGTTCGGCGATCTCGCAGGCCAAGGAGCGTGGCTTCCACGTCACGTTCAGCGGAGAGGACGGCGCCCGCACCCCCAAGGAGCGGCTCGTCCCCTACGTCACTGCGGGCTTCGAGGCCGGCGCCGACCGCTTCCGGCTCGCCGAGACCGTCGCGTACCTGTCGCCCTGGCAGATGGAGGAGGTGATCGCGGACCTCGTCGCGATCGACGGCTCCGAGATCGAGATCCACTCGCACAACATGCTGGGCATGGCCGTCGCCAACTCCCTCGCCGCCGTCCGCGCGGGCGCGCAGTGGATCTCGGCGACCGTCGGCGGCATCGGCGAGCGCGGCGGCAACGCCCCGCTGGCCGAGCTGCTCACCTCGCTGCGTGTCATCCACGGCGACACCCGCTTCGATCTGACCCACCTCACCGAGCTGTCGCGGGTCGCGCTCAGGGGCGCCGGCCTCGGGGATGCCTTCCAGTCGGGGCCGACAACACCGCACGCCTTCGCGTACGAGCTGCCGGGCCAGCTCAGCCACCCGGAGGCGTACGAGACCCTGCCGGCCGAACTCGTGGGCAACACGCGCGAGTTGCGGGTGCGCAGCCGCCTGACACCTGCCCTCGTCACCTGGGCGCTGGCCGACTCGGGCCTCCTCGTCGACATCGCCGCCTTCACACCCTGGCTGGCCGAGCAGCAGGAGCGGGACGGCCGCCCGCTGCTGGACCGGGACGCGATCCGCAAGGCCGCCATCGACTTCCGGCCCGTCTGAACCCCGTCCCGCCCGAACCGCATCGACTGCCGGGGCGCGAAACCCTCCCCGTCCCGGCCGCCCGGTCCGTTCCCGAAAACCGACACCCGCGTACGACCTACGGAGTTGAACCATGTCCACCGCCACGCTCACCGGCATCTGCCCCGAGTGCGAGACCGACCTGACCGTGCCGCCGGTCGTGAAGGGCGAGACCCTGTCCTGCCCCGAATGCATACTCACGCTCCGCATCGAGGACATCAAGGACGGCCACCTGACACTGGTCATGGTCGAGGTACAGCTCCGCGACTGGGGCCAGTGACATGGGCGGCAGAGTCGCCGTCGTCGCCGACCGCATCAGCTGGGAGGAACGCCTGCTGATCGAGGCAGCCCCGGCCTTCGGTCTGCGCCTCGACTGGGTCAACGACGAGTCCCTGTGCCTCGGTCATCCGGACGCCCCGTCCGTCAAGGGCTACGACGCACTGCTGGTACGCAGCCGCAGTTACACCCGCGGCGGCCTGATCGCCACGCTCGCCGAGGCGGCCGGCGTACCCACCCTGAACACCGCCCGTGCGATTCACGCCTGTGAGAACAAGGCCGCCCTGCGGGCCGTCCTGCACACCGCGGGCGTACCCGTGCCGGACCACCGGCTCGTGCTCTCCCGCAAGGACTTCGAGAAGGCTCTCGACGAGCTGCCCCTGCCGGTGGTCCTCAAGCCCGTCTTCGGCGGCATGGGCAAGCGGGTCACGCTGATCCGGGACGCCGACACCGCCCAGTCCGTGTACGACTACGTCGAGGATCTCGGGCACGCCTTCGAGCAGGCCTGCGTGGTCGAGCCGTACCTCGGCGGCAGCTCGGTGCGCTGCCTCGTCGTCGGGCGCGAGCTGATCGGCGCCGCGGAGTTCGAGAGCGGCGGCACCGACTGGCGCAACAACGCCGCGCTCGGCAACAAGAACCGCGCCGTGGCCCACGACCCCGATGTCACGAAGATCATCGATGGCGTCACCTCCGAACTCGGCCCCGGAATCTACGGGGTCGACCTCTTCCGCACCCCTGACGGCTACGTCGTCAACGAGGTCAACCACGCTCCCGGCTTCCGGGCAGTGGCCTCGGCGACCGGTGCGGACATCCCGTCGGCCATCGGCCGTTACGTGCAGGAGCTACTCGCATGATCCGCGCAGGAGTCGTCGGCGCCTCCGGGCTCGCCGGCGGCGATCTCATCCGGCTGATCACTCAGCACCCCGACCTGGAGCTGACCTTCCTCGGCGGCTCCTCCAACATCGGCAGGCGCCCGTCCCAGCTCCACCCGGGTCTGCGCATCGACCAGGGCCTGACCGTGCAGCCCGTGACCGAGGACGTCGCCGACCAGGTCGATGTCCTCTTCCTGGCCACCCCGGCGCCGGTCTCGGCCGAGCTGGCCTCGCTGCTCGCCGACCGGATCCCGGCCGTCGTCGACCTCAGCGGCGCCTTCCGCATCCGCACCCCGGAGCTCCACGACCGCTGGTACCCGAAGGTGAAACGGCGTACCGACCTCGCGGACCGCTTCGTGTACGGCGTACCGGAGCTGATCGGCGACCAGCTGGCGGACGCCGCGCTGATCTCGCTGCCCGGCTGCTACGCCACCGCGATCACCCTGGGCCTGGCGCCGCTCACACTCGGCCTCGGCCTGGACCTGAAGACGGTGGTGGTGGACGGCAAGAGCGGATCGAGCGGCGGCGGACTGCAGCTGCGCACCTCCGACCTGCACCCGTTCCGCAGCGGGGCCATCGCCCCGTACTCCCCGACCGGGCACCGGCACGCCGCCGAGGTCGGCGACTTCCTGGAGCGGAGCAAGCCCGGCGCCATCGGATCCCTGTCCATGTCCGCGTACGGCGTCTCGAACGTGCGCGGCCTGCTCACCAGCTCGTATGTCTTCACGGACGAGAAGGTCGACCAGCGGGAGCTGTCGCGGGCCTACCTGCGCTTCTACAAGGGGCGTCCCTTCGTCCGGGTGCGACGGCACGACGAGACGCTGATCCCGGTGCCCGACCCGCAGGCCGTCCTCGGCTCCAACTTCTGCGACGTGACGGTGCTGTACGACGAGGAGGGCGGCCGGATCGTCGTGCTCGCGGCCCTCGACAACCTCGTCAAGGGCGCCGCCGGCCAGGCGGTGCAGGCCGTGAACCTGCGGTTCGGGCTGCCCGAGGAGACGGGCCTGACGATGCAGCCGGTGATGCCCGCATGAGCGCGCAACCGAAAGGTCATGTCCCGACCGTGGTGAAGCTCGGCGGCAGCTGCCTCGACGACCTCGACGGCGCGTGGTGGGACGATCTGGCCCGGCACGGGCAGGAGCGGCCGCTGATCCTCGTACACGGCTGGTCCAAGCCGCTGAAGAAGCTCGGCCCCCGCTACAGCGAGCCGTCGGCGATCCTGCGCGACCGGTACGGCAACCAGAGCCGGTGGACCACACCCGAGGTCATCGACGACATCAAGACCGTCAGCGCGGAGCTGGCCGAGGACGTCCTGGGGCGGCTGGAGCGGCGCGGTATCACCGCGGAGCGGCTGCTCGGCAGCGACGGCCTGGTGAGCGCGGGCGAAGGCGAGAAATGGTGGTGGCGGGAGAAGCAGCTCGTCGAGCTGGAGAACCTCGTCGGCCCGATCACCGGGGTGGACCCGGCACCGCTGAAGAACCTGCAGCCGCGCCACGCCTACCTCGTCACGCCGCTCGCCCGCAACGGGACGGGCCGGGAGGTCAACACCGACGCCGACCGGGCCGCCGCCGCGATCGCCGGGGCCATCGGCGCC
The DNA here is from genome assembly GCF_042736635.1 of Streptomyces sp. NPDC060035. Taxonomy (NCBI): domain Bacteria; kingdom Bacillati; phylum Actinomycetota; class Actinomycetes; order Kitasatosporales; family Streptomycetaceae; genus Streptomyces; species Streptomyces sp. NPDC060035. Next base: position 151,034 of record NZ_JBHWVO010000005.1, on the reverse strand, counting down.
ACCGACCTGGTCCTGGTCACCGACGTCGCGCACCTGCTGATCGACGGGGAACCGGTGCACCGGATCACCGCGCAGGCCGCGGCAGCCTTCCGCGACAAGGGCGCGAAGGGCGGTATGCGCAAGAAGCTGCGCGCCGCGGGCGAGGCCCTGGAGCACGGCGTGGAACGGGTCGTCATCGGCAGCGCCCCCGTCACCCACCTGCTCGAAGCCCGCACCGGCACCGTCATCACCCGAACGGGAGGAGCGAACACATGACGCAGCCCCGTGTGCTGGTCGTCAACAACGGAACCCTGTCCCTGAAACAACTGCGGTCCCGTTTGGAGGAGTTGGGGTCACAGACCGAAGCCGTCGATGCCTCGTCCGTGCCCGCCAGGCTGGACGGACGCTACCGGGCGATCGTGCTGAGCGGCACCAAGGTGCGCGCCTACGAGAGCGATTACTACAAACCCCTCATCGACCTCGTCCGGAGCACGGACGTCCCGGTCTTCGGCATCTGCGGCGGCATGCAGATCCTCGCCGTCGCGGCCGGCGGACGCCTCGCGGAGGGGCCGCAGCGGGTCGGCGGCTACGAGGCGCAGGTCGACAAGGAGGAGCCGCTCTTCACCTACGTGAAACCGACGGTCACCGTCTTCCACCGGCACACCCTCTACCTGCAGGAGGCCCCGCCCGGCTTCCGCTCCATCGGCCTCTCCGCGCACGCGCCGGTGGAGTTCCTGCGCTCCGACGACGGCCGCATCCTCGGCTCCCAGGCCCACCTGGAGTTCCGCAGGGACGGCCTGGAGATCCTGCGGGGCTTCGCGCAGCTCTACCGGTGACCCGCCTCTCGCACCGGCTTCCCCCTCTCACCTACGGCCACAAGGACTTGGCAATGAGTGCTCTGGAAGACCCGCAGGCTCCCGCCTTCACCGTCCACCTGAACGGGAGCGGCAGCACGATCAAGGGCTGGGTGGTCGTCGACACGCTCGTCGACGGCCTGGCGATGGGCGGCACCCGGATGACAACCGGGGTCACCGAGGAAGAAGTCGCGGGTCTGGCCCGCGACATGACGGAGAAGTTCACGCTCGCGGGCCTGCGCATCGGCGGCGCCAAGGCCGGCATCGTCTCCGACGGCACGCACCGCGAGGAGACCTTCCGCACCTTCGGCCGCACCGTCAAGCCGCTCCTGCACGGCGGCATCCACCTCGGCATCGACATGGGCGTCACCCCCGCCGACCGGGCGGTCTTCTTCGCCGAGGCCGGCTACGACCCGCGCTACCGGCTGGGCGCCCCGGACATGCCGATCGACTGGCGCACCTACTACGAGCCCCTGATCGATGCCACCGGGCACGGTGTCGGAGTCGCCGCGATCACCGCCCTGGAGGCGAACGGCCGTACGGAGCCCGCCCGGGTGGTGGTGCAGGGCTTCGGCGCGGTGGGCCGGGCGGTCGCGCGGTTCCTGGAGGAGCGCGGGCACATCATCGTGGGCATCGCCGACGTGCAGGGCACCATCAGCGCGGACCGGCTGCCGGTGGCCGATCTGGTCGCCGTGACCGACGAGTTCGGGCGGATCGACCGCTCCCGCCTGCCGCAGCACGTCACCGTCTCCGGCGAGCCCGAGGCCTGGCTGGACGTGGATGCGGACCTGCTGATCCTGGCGGCGCAGAAGTACGCGCTCACCGCGGAGAACACGCACCGCCTCCGGGCCGGTCTGGTGGTCGAGGGCGCCAACCTCGCCTCCAGTGACGCGGCGAAGGAGAAGGTGGCCGCCTCGGGCGCCGCCCTGGTCCCGGGCGTGATCGCCAACATCGGCGGGGCCGCGTCGGCCGCCCTGGCCGTCACCCGGGTCGTCCCGTTCGACCTCGCGGCAAAGGCTCGCAAGGCGTGGGTGTTCGACTGGGTCGGCGACCGGGTGCGGCAGAACACCCGGGACCTGCTGGAGATCGCGGCCGCCCGGGCGGGCAACCCCCTGCCCGAGCTGCTCGCGGCCCGCCGGAAGGACCGCCGATGAGCACGGCAGCCACGGAGTCGGCAGCCTCAGCGGCTACGGAGCCGACGCCCTCGGCGACCGTATCCTCAGCACCCGCATCCGCGGCGGCCGAGGAACGGGCGACCGAGTACCGCCGTCGCGGCTGGTGGCGGGACGAGACCTTCCTCGACGACCTGCACCGGCAGGCGCGCCGGCACCCGCACCGGCTGGCCGTCGCGGGCCGACGCGTCGCCGAGTCCCGCACCGACACCCTCGACTACGCGGAGCTGGACGCCCTCACGGACCGGTTCGCCCATGCGCTGCTCGACCTCGGTGTGCGGCGCGGCGACTTCGTGGCCGTACAGCTCCCCAACCGGTGGGAGATGGTGCCGCTGATCTTCGCCTGCATCCGGGTCGGGGCCGTCATCTGCCCGATCTCGCCGATCTGCCCGGCGGACGAACTACGTCACCGCCTCGGCCTCACCGAGGCCCGGGTCTGCGTCACTCTCCCCGAGTGGTCGGGAACGCCCCTGGCGCAGATCGTCACGGAGCTCAAGGACGAAATCCCCTCGCTCGAGCACGTGGTGGTGGTCGACGGCCCGGTGCCCGAGGGTGCGCGGTCCTTCCACGACCACTTCGTGGCCGAGGCGCGCGAGGAGCAGGAGGGGGCCACCGATCCGGACGGGCCGGCCCTCGGCGCCGACGAGCCGTTCGTGGTCCTGTTCACCTCGGGCACCACCGGCGCGTCCAAGGGCGTCCTGCACAGCCAGAACACGGTTCACTCGGCCGTGCGCGGTTACGTCGACGCCTTCGGGGCCGGGGACGACTGGGTGGCGGCCGTGTCCACGCCGCTCGTCCACTACTCGGGGTTCGCGCAGGGCGTCCTCGCGGGCGTCATGCTCGGAGGCACCGTCGCCTTCCAGGACGTACGCCGCAACGAGGCACTGCTCGACCTGGTGGAGCGTTACGGCGCCACCCTGCTGTACGGGCCGCCCACCACGCTCGCCGACGTGGCCGCGTCGCAGCGGGCGGAGAAACGCGACACGAGCACCCTGCGGCACGTGGTCATCGGTTCGGCCCAGGTCCTGAAGGAGCTGGCCGACGAGGTCCACGAGACTCTGGGCGCGCGTACCTACTCGCTGTGGGGCATGTCCGAGAACGGCCCCGTGACCACGACCCGGCCCCAGGACCCCGAAAGCTGGGCGGCACACAGTAACGGCAGCGCCATCGACTCCATGGAGACCCGCATCGACGCGTCCGGCGCCGTCGGGGAAAGCGGCTCCGTGGGCCGCCTCAAGGTGCGCGGCGCGTCGCTGGCGCTCGGCTACCACAAGCGCGACGACGCGTTCCACGCGGAGCTGGACGCGGACCGCTGGTTCGACACCGGCGACCTCGCGAGGGACGACGGCCGTGGTGGCATCCGCATCATCGGGCGGGCCCGCGATGCGATCCTGCGCGGTGGTCTGGTCGCGCCCGTGACGGAGCTGGAGGCGGTCATCGGCAACCACCCGAACGCCGTCGAAGCGGCCCTGGTGGGTCTGCCGCCGGCCCGGGACGGCGACGAGCCGGTGATCTGCGCCGTCGTGGTCCCGCGCGGCGGGGCGGGTCCGTCGCTCGGCGAACTCCGTTCCCGCATCGGGGAGGCGGGCCACGACCCCCGCTTCCTGCCGGACCGTGTGGAGCTGGTTCCCACCCTCCCGAAGACCCTGACCGGCAAGGTCCGCAAGGCGGAGCTGCGGCAGCGGTACGCCACGAGGACACCCTGACCGGACCTGGACCAGGCCCCGGGCTCGGCCCCGGGGCACCGGCGCCCGGCCCACCCCACCCCCGTCAGCCCGTCACACCCATCGCTGGGAGCTGTCATGCCCGAACCCACACCGGTCTCCATGTCGGCGACCCTCGCCGCCGACGAGGCCCTGGCCCGGCGGCGCCGGGCCGGGGAGCGGGTGCTGTCGATGGCCAGCGGCGAGATCGGCCTGCCCGTCCTCGCCACGCTGCGGGACCGGCTCGCCGCCGCGGCGGGCGAGAACGCGTACGGCTCCGTCGCCGGAAGTCCCGCTCTGCGCACCGCCGTCGCCGGGTACTGGGAGCGGCGCGGGCTGGGCATCGACCCGGAGCTCGTGGTGGCCGGGCCGGGCAGCAAGGCACTGCTGTTCGCGCTGCTGCTCGCCATCGGCGGCGACGTGGTCGTGCCCGTGCCGAGCTGGGTCAGCTACGCGGCGCAGGCCCGCCTCGTGGGGGCGCGGCCCATCCCCGTACCCATCCTGCCGGGGCAGGGCGGCGTACCCGATCCGGACCGGCTGCGCGAGGCGGTCGCCGACGCACGGGCCGCCGGGCGCAACCCCCGGTCCGTGGTCGTGACGGTGCCGGACAACCCCACCGGCACGGTGGCGGCGGCCGCCACCGTACGGCGGCTGGCGGACGCGGCCCGGGAACTCGACCTGGTCATCGTGTCCGACGAGATCTACTGCGATCTGGTGTACGACACCTCTCGGCCCGCCGTGTCCCCGGCCCTGCACGCGCCCGAGCGCACCGTCGTCACCACCGGCCTCACCAAGAACCTGGCGCTCGGCGGCTGGCGTACGGGCGTGGCCCGGCTGCCCGACAGCGACATCGGGCACGCCCTGCACACGCGCCTCGTCGCCGTCGCCAGCCAGGTCTGGTCCAGCCCGCCGGCGCCCGTGCAGAGCGCGGCAGCGTACGCGTTCGGGGAGCCGCCGGAGGTCACGGCGCACATCGCGGCGAGCCGCCGGCTGCACGAGACGGTGGTGCGCGCGGTCGCGGACCGCTTCACCGCCGTGGGCGCCGAGTTGGCCCCCGTCGTCGCGACCTGTTACCTCTACCCGGACTTCGAGCCCCTTCGGGACCGGCTGGCGCAGAGGCACGGCGTGCGCGGCGGTGACGACCTGGCCCGCCTGCTCTCCGAGCGGTACGGAGTCGGCGTCCTTCCGGCGAGCGCGTTCGGGGAGCCCGGCCGCGCCCTGCGGATCCGCGCCGCGACCAGCCGTCTCTACGGCGACTCCGACGAGCGGCGCACGGCCGCCCTGACGGCGCCGGACCCGCTCGTTCTGCCGTGGATACGGGAGGCGGTCGACCGGATCGGTGAGGTCCTGGCCGACCTGACGGGCGCAAACGCCCCTGCCCCCGCTCTCACCCCACAGTCCTGACACCCATCAGCACAGGAGGAGTACCTCATGTCCCTGCCCGTTCTCCCCGATCTCCCCGTCCTGTTCGAGGCCACGTACAACGGCGAACGCCATGTCGGTTTCGGCAGGCCCGAGGACGGCACGCAGCAGACCCTGTACCGGGTGGCCGACGGACAGGTCGCGGCCGCCTTCGTCTCCACCGACGGTTCACGGACCGCCCTGAAGGCCGCCCTCACCGAAGGCGCGGAAACCGTCGTCGTCACCGTCGGCGACCCGGAGCTGAGGCTGCTGCCACCGCTGCTGCCGACGGCCACGGGCAACGCGCTGCTCAGCGGTTTCATGGGCACGCACAGGAAGAAGTGGGGCGGTGAAACCGCCCCGGAGGACGGGGAGTTCACCCCGCCCAAGTGGTTCTTCAAGGGCTTCGGCGACTGGGTGCGCCTGCCGGGCGAGACGCTGGACGTGCCCGCGCACCCGGTCGCCCTCATCGAGGAGCCGGAAGTCGCGCTCGTCTACGTCAACGACGCCGACGGCACCCCCCACTACGCGGGCTACACCTTCGGCAACGACCTGTGCGACATCGGCCTGCACCGCCAGGACCCCGGCTACAACCCGTACTGCAAGCTGTGCGACACAGCCCTCACCCCGTGGCTGTTCCTCGGCCCGCCTCCGCGCACCGTGACCGGGCGGGTCACCATCGTGCGGGACGGGGCGACGGCCTGGGAGGGCGGTTTCGACTGCGGCGCCGACGCCCTGTACTACCGGGTGCAGGACATGGCGGCGCACCTGTTCTCGTTCCCCGCGGTACGGCGGCCCGGCCAGATCAACTACGTACTCCTGGGCGCCGACGAGGCCAGCTTCCACGACGGTTTCCGGATCGCCGACAACGACCGCATCGCCATCGACGTGAAGAGCCACGGCGTGGTCTTCGAGAACACGGTGCGGTACGTCTCCCCGGCCCCCCTCACCGCGCCGGCCGCGGCACCCGAGGCAGCCCCGTCGGCGTGAACAGCTCATGAAGTCAGGCCCGTTGGCCTGTCCACGCCGACACCGGCCTGTGCACGCTCATAGGGTCCCATCCACAGCCGGACCTTCGCAGGAGGAAGCAGCACCGTGCCCGCCACCGGAAAGAAACAGGTGCACCTCGCCGCGCAGCTGCCCGGCATCCACAACGTGACCGTCTGGTCGGACCCCCGGTCCGAGAGCCAGATCTCCATCGACTCCTTCATACGGCTCGCGCAGACCGTCGAACGCGGCAAGTTCGACTTCTTCTTCCTCGCCGAGGGGCTGCGGCTGCGCGAGCACAAGGGGCAGGTCTACGACCTGGACATCGCGGGGCGCCCGGAGAACCTGACCGTGCTCAGCGCGCTGGCCGCCGTCACCACGCACCTCGGCCTCGCCGCGACGGTCAACGCCACCTTCAACGAGCCGTACGAGGTGGCGCGCCGGCTCGCGACGCTCGACCACCTCAGCGGCGGGCGGTCGGCCTGGAACGTGGTCACCAGTTACGACGCCTTCACCGGCGAGAACTTCCGCCGCGGCGGCTTCCTCGGCGAGTCCGACCGATACACCCGTGCCGCCGAATTCCTCGCAACCACACGCGAGTTGTGGAACAGCTGGTCGGACGGGGATCTACGTGCCGACGCAACTGCGGGAGAGTTCGTGCGGCCCGGGGCCGGCCGGTTCGCCCATCGCGGACAGCACTTCGACATAGCCGGCCGGTTCACGACACCGCCCGGCCCGCAGGGACATCCCGTGATCATCCAGTCGGGCGAGTCGGACGCGGGCCGCGAGTTCGCCGCATCCGACGCCGACGTGATCTTCAGCAAGCACAACCAGCTCGATGTGGCCCGTGACTTCTACCGGGATGTGAAGCGGCGCCTGGCCCGGTACGGGCGCACCCCGGACGAGCTGACGATCATGCCCACCGCCAACGCCGTCGTCGCCGACACCGACGAGGAGGCCGTCGCGTACGCCGCCGAGGTCAGCCGCGACCTGGTGAGCCCGCAGACCGCGATCGCCCACCTGGAGGCGGTCTGGGGCCGCGACCTGTCGAGGTACGACCCGGACGGACCACTGCCCGACATCGAGCCCGAGGAAGACGCCCATTTCCTGAAGGGGCATTCGGTGTTCCGTAAGGGCCGCGGCGAGACGGCCCGTCAGTGGCGGAAACTCGCCGAGGAACGGAACCTGAGCATCCGCGAACTGGTCATCGAGGTCGGCGGCCGCCAGACGTTCGTCGGCAGCCCGCAGACCGTCGCCGACGCCATCGACCACTTCGTGCAGACCGAAGGCGCCGACGGCTTCGTCCTCGTCCCCCATCTGACACCCGGCGGGCTCGACGACGTGGTGGACCGGGTGGTGCCGCTGCTCCAGGAGAAGGGCGTGTTCCGCGAGGACTACTCGGGGACGACGCTCCGGGACCACCTGGGCCTGAGCACCCCCGTCCGCGCCGAGCGGTCCGTGGGCAACGAGAAGTCCGCAAACAGCGAGAAGTCCGTGGACAACGAGAAGGAGGCCTCGTGACCGGCACGACCGGCAGCACCCCGCTCCACCTCGCCGTCGCCCTCGACGGCGCGGGGTGGCATCCGGCCGCCTGGCGGGCGACGGACGCCAGGCCCGGCGAACTGCTCACGGCCGCGTACTGGGCCGGCCTGGTCGCCGAGGCCGAGCGGGGCCTGCTCGACTTCGTCACCTTCGAGGACGCCCTCGGACTGCAGTCCGCAGCCTTCCACCGGCCGGACGACCGCACCGACCAGGTCAGGGGCAGCGTGGACGCGGTGCTGCTCGCGGCCCACCTCGCTCCCCTCACCACCCGCATCGGCCTGGTCCCGACGACGAACGTCACGCACACCGAACCGTTCCACCTCGCCATCGGCATCGCCACGCTCGACCACGCGAGCAAGGGCCGAGCCGGCTGGCGCCCGCAGATCTCCTCGCGCGCCGCCGACGCCTCCCACTTCGGCCGCCGCACCACGCCTCAGGTCACCGACGACGACGTACGCGACTCGGAGCTGATCGCCAAGCGGCTGCGCGAGCTCTTCGCGGAGGGAGCCGAGGTGGTCGAGGCGGCGCGGCAACTGTGGGACAGCTGGGAGGACGACGCGGAGATACGCGACACCGCCTCCGGCCGCTTCATCGACCGCGCCAAGGTGCACCACATCGACTTCCAGGGCACGCGGTTCAGCGTGAAGGGCCCCTCGATCACGCCGCGAACCCCGCAGGGGCAACCGGTGGTGGTGAGTCTCGCGCACGCCTCCACCCCGTACGAGTTCGCGGCGCTCGGCTCCGACCTCGTCCACGTCACCCCGCACGACCGTGCGGGCACCGCGGCGGTCCTCGCGCAGGTCGACGAGGCGGTGGAGCGTACCGGCAGGGACCTCCGGGACCGGCCCCTGCGGACGTTCGCGGAGCTCCTCGTCTTCCTGGACGAGGAGCCGGGCGCCGCCGCACGTCGCAAGGCCCGCCTGGACGAACTGGCCGGCGCCGAACTCGCCTCCGACGCCGAGATCTTCGTCGGCACGCCCGGCGAGCTCGCCGACCTGCTGCTCGACTGGCGCACCGCCGGCCTCGACGGCTTCCGGCTGCGGCCCGGCACGCTGCCGCACGACCTCACCGCGATCACCCGCGGTCTGGTCCCGGAACTGCAGCAGCGCGGCGTGTTCCGTACGGTGTACGACGCCACGACCCTCCGCGGCCACCTGGGCCTGCCGCGCCCCACCAGCCGCTATGCGGAGGTGGAAGCGCGTCAGTAGCCGTAGCGGCTCTTCAGATGGCGCCAGAAATCACGGAACATCCAGGTGTCGAACTCCGTGATCTGCGTGGCGGAACCGGCGTTCATCAGGAAGCAGCACTGCCCGGTCGGGGTCCAGTCGTAGAAGTCGTCGAGGCCGAAGGTGTGGCCGACTTCGTGCAGGTAGATGTGGATGTTCTCCTGGCTCAGCGCGCCGGTGAAGTACTCCTGCCCCACGCGCTGTCCCCAGTCTCCGCCGGCACCGCCCTGGAAACCCTTCGTCAGCCACAGTGACTGGTCGTAGTGGCGGGCCGCACCGCCGGGGCAGCGTGCGTAGTCGCCGTCCTGGTGGAAGAAGCGGCCGCAGTCCGGCGAGCACTGCGGGGCGCCCCCCTCGTCGAGGTTTCCGGCGTAGATGTCGACGGAGTTGTCGGTCCACTGGAGTGTCGAGCGGTCCTTCACCGCCCAGCCGACGATGTTGACCGGCACCGTGGTGTACGGCCAGGCGTTGTGGCCCTGACCGTTCTCCACCATGGCCGCCGTCCATTTCCCGAACTGCTTCTTGAGCGCGGCGTGGATCCTGTCGCGCAGGTCGGCGCCGACCGGGGCGTCGGACTCCCAGCGGACGCAGTAGTTGATGCTTCCCCTGTTGGCCATGACCTGGTCCCAGCCGTAGTTACGGAAACCGTAGAGGTCGGGGTAGGTCGACTCGACGTGGTTCCACACCTCGCCCAGCGGCTGCACCAGGTTCGCCGGCGGGCTCCACCCGTCGGCGGCCTGCGCGGGGGATGCCGTCGCCGCAGGCGCGGCGACCATCGCGATGAGGGCGGCGAGGACGGTCAACAGACGCGCAAGGTCTTTGCGCATGGGTGACTCCCTTGGTGGGGGGACGGGACTCCGCCCTGAAGTCGCCGCCACCACCCGCGGAGGTTGCCGACCGCACTCGCTCAAGTCACCACCGGGCTGCCCGCGGGTCAGCGGCTCCTGGATGCTGTCATGACCGCGCCATACTGTTGACTGTGCGTCAACTTGCGGCCACACAAGGCAATACAGACTTCGCACGAGGTGCACGATCGGCGCTGCCGAAGCGCGCGGCTCCCGGAGACGCCTCCGCGTTGGCGACGAGGTGAAGCGAATCTCGCTGGTGGAGCCCGGAACGCCCTGGTTAGCATCCGCTGATGACGATGCCGGCGGACCAGCCTTTCCACGATGCCGTACGCCGAGCCGACGTCGACTGGTTGTCCGGTCACCTCGATGCGCAGGTCTGCCCGCCGGCCGTCTTCGGGCGTCTGATCCAGCACGGACATCCTCGTGTGCGGTATCTGGGATTGGTCCTTCTTGCAGAACGAGTCGCGTCAGGCTCGGCCGACAAGAGGCCCGAGGCGGCCGAACTCGCGGCGCTTCTACCGGTGTCGGTGGCCGAGCCGCCGGAGACCGCGCTCGTCATGGCGGGGCTCTACGAGCGGCTCGGGCCGTTCCGGAGGGCTCGCTCCTGGCCGTCGTGGCGTACGGCCGAGCTGCCGGTGCGCGTGCGGATCGCCTGGCTGCGCGCCGAGCTCCTCAACGACCCCGCGGTCATCCGGCGAGAACCTCCGGGTGAACTGCTCTACCAGGCGGTGCGGGAGGCGAGTGCCACCGGCGCGCACCGGCCCGCGCCCCTGGTGGACGAACTGGCGGACAGCGGTGACCCGGTGCTGCAGACCGAGGCTCTCCGGCTGGCCCGGCAGGGCCTGCATGCGGGGCTGCTGGCCCCTGCTCGGGTCCGCGAGGTCGTGATCGGCCTGCTCGGCGGCCCCAGCGCGGTCACCCTGGCCGCGCTGGAGGAGCTCGCCCAGCCCTGGGCAACGATGGATCCGCTGCCGCCGGGACGGCTGTCCCCCCTTCTTGCCGCCGGTCCGGTGATCACGAGACCCGGGGTTGCTGACGCGGCCCTCGTGGTCGCCGCCCGCCACGGGCACGGCGGCCTGCTGCGGCAGGTCATCGGCGATCCGGATCTGCCGCCGGGTCTCCGTCGAAGAGCGATGGAACTACTCGGCGATCTGGCGGACCGCGATGACATCGGTGAACTGACGGCCATCGCCGCGCAGGATCCCCTGCTGTTCGGCGGGCCTGCCGTGACCTGCCTGCGCGGGCTCCACCGGCGGGGCCACTTCGCGGACGACCTGCACGCTCCGTCCGTGGTCGGCCTGGCGCTCGCAGATCATTCGATTCCGCCCGGCGAGGTCGCGACGATCCTCTACACCTGCCGACAGGTGATGTTCCGTGCACTGGTGGACGCGGCCACGGACGATTCCAGCTGGCCGCGACGGCTCGCTCTGCTGGTCGCCCTCGCCGAGCAGGGGGCGGGGGATCTCCCGATCGGGGACGCGATCACACGGTTGCTGCCCCGTGTCACCACGCAGCCGAGGCCGTTTCTGCGCGCGATCCGTGAGCTTCGCCATGCGGACGCCGAGGAGGCCGTGATCGCCCTGCTTCCGTCGGCGCCCGCCGCGGCCCTGGAGGCCCTGGAGGCCGTCGGAGGGCATCGGACGGTACTGGTGCTGAGGGAAGGGCTCGGTCTGAGCGTGCCCGAGAGCCCGAGCGCGCCCGGGGGCGAGGGCGTGATCGCGCCCCATCTCCGCGCCGTACGAAGCCGCGCCCTGGAGCTCCTGTGGCATCTCACCGAGGATCCGACGCAGCGGCGTGCCCTCCTTGTCCGCCTCGATCCCACCGACCTGCCGCCTCGCATCGCGAGCGACCTCGGCGGGCCGGACGAGCAGGAACTGGCGCTCCTCAGCTCTCGTCCGGACCCCGGCAAGCCGGTGGCGGCCCTGTGCAGACTGGCGGCCTACGGCGGCGCCGGCACCCTGCCGGCCATCGAGGACCTGCTCGCGCGCATCGTGACCGAGCTGGCGGCAGCCCGGGAACCAGGCGCAGCAGACTCGCGTCTCGAGAGCGGGCACACGACCGGCGAACCCGCAGTACCCCAGGAGGTGCTGGATGCCGTCCACGCCCTGGGCCGCCGTCTCTACGAGCGGGGACGGATCAGGCCGTCCTGCCTGCTCGACGCGGCGGATGCGCAAGCGGCAGGCCATGCGCTCGTCGCGACGACAGGGCTGAATGTGCTGGACCGGCCAGGTCTGTCCAGCGGTGAGCAGGCGATCCTGCTCGAACTGCTGCTCCGGGCCCCCTACATGCGCACCCGCGCACGCGTGCACCGCATGCTGCGGCACCGCGACCGGCACGTGCGCAAGCACGTGATCGCGTTGCTCGCCCGCGACGCCCGGGGCGACGATGCGCAGGCGTTGTCGGCGACCTTGATCGCGCTGACCACCGCCGGGGACGTCCAGACCGTCCGGCAGGCGCTCCTCGCCCTCGGCCATGCGGGGGCCCGCTGGGCCTGTACCGCGATCGCGGCATGTCTCGCCCATCCGAACATGAACATCAAGAAGACCGCCGCCGAGGTCCTGGTCGACGTCGGCACACCGACGGCTGTACCGGCACTGCTCTTCCGGCTCGGGCACCACGACAACCCCGGCCTGCGCATCGCACTCGTCGAGGCGCTGCGTTCCGTCCTCGGAGAGGCGTACACCGCGACCCTGCTGGCCGCCGCCGAACACAGTGACAGCAGCCGCGCCGTCGAGCTGCTGCTGGACGGGCTCGACGGCGCACTGCCGGTGCGCTCGGTACTCGCGTTGGACGACCAGGCATCGCCGATCGCGCCGACCCTGCTCGCCCTGGTGGCGGCCGGCCTGGTCCGTCTCACCTCCGGGACGGTCGCGGACCTCTCGACGCCACTGGCCGAGCACGGCATCACCGCGCCCGCCGCACGCCGGTCGGCAGCGGACGAAGGCGGCGGGCCGGACCCCGACGTCACGTCGCTGGTGAAGGACGGCTGGAACCCGTCGCGCGCGTTGCGCGTCGCCGGGAGGGACGAGCCTCCGCACCCCGACCGGGTGCGCGGACTGCGGCCCATGCTGGCGGACTGGCTCCGGCTCGCCGACTCCGAACCCGCCGCCCGGGACCGGGTGGTGCGGTTCACGCTGCGGCTGTGCCCCGCACCGTGGGCGGCGGAGGAACTGACGGTCTTCGCCCGGTTCGCTCAGCTCCTGATCGACGTGCTCGCCGACGCCTCGGACGAGGACCGGCACGACCTCATCGCCGTATTCGGCGCGGCCGCGCCGAACCTGACAGCAATCAGGAAGCCGGCTGTCGCCGACGCGGTACGGGCACTGCGTCCCGCACCTGCGGGACGCAGGTCCACGCTGGCGCTGTTGCGCAGCCTCGACGCTGTGCTGGTCCGCACCGATCTCGAGCAGGCGCTCGCCGCTGCCCGGCTCGGTGCCGACCCCTGGCTGGCCGAGGCCGCCGTACTGCGGGAGGCTTTCGCCGCCACGGAGCCTCCCGCGGACTCCGTGCCCGCCGAGGCCGGAGCGTGGCGGGCCGCGCTGGAAGCCGCAGTGCGCACACCGAGCGCCTTGGAGGAATTCCGCCGTACGAACAAAGGCGGGGCCCGCTCCGGAGACCGCCTGAACGCACTGATCGAGGTCTACTCCTCGGCCGGCCCGGAGGTCCGCACCGCGCTCGTCGACTGGATGGCTGCTGTCCAGCCCCTCGACGCACCCCCCTGGACCATCACCGAGACCGCACACGTGCCCACGCCGGCGGCACGGAGCATCAACGCCGACGATCTCGATCAGCCCCGTTCGTCCGCACTTCGTGAGCGCCTGCTGGTCATGCTGCGGGGACCCGCTCCGGACCGCAGAGCGACTGCGGCACTGGCGCTCCTGAAGTGGCCCGAGCCCGAGGCCGGACTTCCCGTGCTGCGGGCGTTTCTCCGCGGCCACGTCGACATACCCGTCGGCGCCGACCTGGCGCGCACACTCACGGCCCTCGACGAGACGGAACTCCGGGCCGACGACATCCTGCGCGACCGGGTGGCTCTGGCGGCCCTGCAGCTCGACCCGTGGGACCTCGTTCCGCTGGTCCCGCTGCTGCTCGAACGGTGGGAACACGACCGGGCCACGGAGGTGACCGGACAGGCGCTGCGCAGGGTCCCGGCCGATGTGCTGGCGGAGCACCTCGCCAACCGCCTGGACGGTGGGGCCTGGGGGTACCTCGACCTGCTCACCGACCGTCCGCTGCTGCGCACCCCCGCGCTGGTCAGGACCTGTCGACGGCTACGGGCCGAAGGACGCGACGACCTCGCGGACAGGCTTCGTCTCGTCGAGGGCCCGCTGCGCGGTCCCGATGCCGCGCAACAGGACTCGGCCGCGCTGGAAGCGCTCCGCGATCGCGCGCGTGCCGTGCCCGCCGGAGCCCCGTACCGCCCGTCCCGGCGGGAGTTGCTGGACCTGGCCCGCACCGGCGATCCTGAGCAGATACGCCGCGCACTCACCCGGCTGGCCGAGATGTACCCGGGCCCGGACACGGACCAGGACCCCGAATTGCGGGACCTTCTCAGTGAGTTGTTGCATCACCCGAGGACCGGGATCCGCCTTCACGCGCAGCGGACCTCGCGGGCGATGCTGGACCGGCAGACCTACCTGCGGCACACGTCGATCCTGCTGGACGACCCTCGGCCCGACGTCGTGCGGACGGCGATCCGGGCTCTCTGCCACGCCTCCTGGGCACCCGCGATCCCCGCCGTGACCGCACTGCTCGGGCACCCACACCCCGTGGTCCGCAGGGCAGCGGCAGAGGGACTCATCGGGATGGGCACACCGGCGATCCCCGCTCTCAGGCGCGCTGCCGACCACGCCCGCCCCGACAGGCGGTCCCTCTATACGGACGTCCTCGACCGGATCACGGCATCCCAGGGATGACCGTCGCTCGCGACCACAGGAACAAAGTGCCCTGAAGACTGCGACGGGCCTTTCCACGACACCGTCGAACTGCCTGTGGTGGTGACGCTCCGACGACACCGCCCGGTGCCGGGCTCGGAGGCCGCGGCCTTCGTTCACGCCGACGCGAAGCGCCGCTCCGTCACCGGGCCTTCTGCCCCTTCGCAGGCGTTCGCGTTCGCCAGTGGTCCGCGGCCTCCGCACCGAAGCCGGCCACTACCAACAGGCATCCCAGCCAGAAGAGCGGGGTGTTCTGCCGCTCCACTCCGCCGAACAGTATGGCCACCAGGCCGACGGAGGGCAGAAAGACCCCGCCGGCCGTCCACCAGCGGCCCTTGAGAGCGAAGTTGATCGCGGAGGCCGAGCTCAGCACGAAGAGCACCGTCATCACTGCCATGGCTATGCGCATGACGGCAGTCTGCCTTCCTCGTTGCCCGGATGGGCCGGGAGGCGGGACCCGGCGGGTGGGGCGGCGGCCGGGTGCCGCCGCCCCGATGGTGCGGTGTTACGGATGTGCTTCCGGGAAGGTCAGCCGGCGCTGCAGGAGACCGTTGGCCAGGTCCAGGATCCGTTGGCCTGGAGGGTGACCCCGAAGTTGTTGCCGCTGCCGTTGGATTTGGCTGTCAGTACCTGGGCGCTCGGGTAGCTGGCACTGATGTTCCAGGTGGAGAGGATCTTCTGGGGGGACGGGACGTTCATCGTCACGGTCCAGTTGCTGGAGCCGGAGACCGCGACGTTGAGGTTGTACCGGTCGCTCCACTTGTCGCCCGCGGACAGGGTGGCGGTGCAGCCGCCGCCACCGCCACCGCCGCCGTCGTTACCGCCACCACCGGAACTGCCCAGCGTGATGTTGGAGTTCCCGCTGCTCTGGTAGCCCTCAGTGGCCATGATCATGTAGTTGTGGGTACCCAGGTTCATCCCCTTCGAGGCCCAGGCGTCGAAGTGGTTGCCGGTGGTGATGGTTCCGCCGGTTCGCTTCGACTGTCTGACACTCCAGAACTGCTTGAAGGTCTTGTTGCCCTCGATGGAGGGGGCGTTGGTGCGTGTCGTCTCGTAGATGTCGTACGTGCCGCCGTCGCTGGAAACGGTGCCCTTGAACGTTCCCGTGGGCCGGTAGGTGCCCCAGTTGTCGACGATGTAGTACTCCACGAGCGGGTTCTGCGACCACCCGTAGAGCGTCAGGTACGCGTTGCCGGACGGGTTGAAGGTGCCCGAGTAGGTGACGCTCCGGCGTCCACCGGTGCTCCAGCCCTTACCGGCCACGAAGTTCCCGGTGTTGCTCCAGGACGTGCTGTAGTTGCCGCCCGATCCCATGTTCATCGAGACCGTGCCGGAACTGTCCGTCCAGAACGAGTAGTAGTAGCCGTTGTTGGTACCGGTCTGATTCGAGTTGACGACCGTATCGGCGCTGGCGGTACCGGGCAGTGCAATAGCGGCGACGCCGGCCATCGCTATGGCGAAGGCACTGCGGATGAACAGCCTGAAGCGGCCGAATGACCTGGTGCGGCCGCTTGCGCGGCTCGTCGTACGTGCGGGTGCGACGTTCATATGCGTATTTCCTCTCGTCCTCGTAAGGCTGTTGGGGCCGGGCAGCGTGACTCGCCTTGCGAAGGTGCCGGTGAAACGGGCGACGACGGCGCGTGCGCGCCGGTGTCGCGCAGCCCGGCCGGACTGCGCCGATCGTCGTGCGCTCGGCGGCCCGGCCCCGGTGACGGGTCGTGGTGGACCCGGATCGACAGTGGTTGGGGTCTGTCAACGGCGCTCAGTGTTGATCTGCCCTCGTCAACTGTCAATAGTTTCGGCAGGAGTTACGAAACAGTCGATCGACAGAGAGGTGTTTATGATGTTCATATGACCTGGTCATCGGCACTATTGCGCCCATAGAACTCAGACCGTTCCCACAAGGCCGGTATCGCTAGATCAAAATCAAAGATCCCCATTTCCGAAAGTTTCGAAAACTTTCGGAATGCGTTGCGCAGCGCGTGCCGATGCCGGACGCGACTCGGCGAGGCCACGTGGACCATCACTCGCTTCTCAGCAGATCGACCGTGCCCGCCAGGCCCTCGTTGCCGTGGCCCTGGGCCACCCGGCGGCGCATCAGCTCCATGAACGGGGTGAGGAGCCGAGGGTCGACCGACTGGTTCTCCGCCGTGGCCAGGAGAGCCTCATTGCCCGCCGCCATCATGGCGAGGCTGGAGGTGACGCCCTGCGTGTAGGCGCCGCTTGCCAGTTGGGCGGCCATCTCGTGGGTCATGCCGGACATGGCGCCGAGCCATTCCGTGAGCAGGGTGGCGAATCCGGCCGGGTCGAGACCCTTCTCGGGGCGCACCAGGGCGAAGGCATGGGTGATACCTGCGAACATGCCGGTCATCGCGCTGAGCAGTGCGATGTCGTGCAGCGCCGCATGACCGGGGTCCTCACCGACGAACTTCACGCCGGCGGGCGCCTCCAGGGCCTCCCGGTGGCTTTCGAACAGCGCGCGGTCACCGCTGTAGAGGATGTAGCCGCCGGTCTCCGGCCGGCCGATCATCGAGGGTACGGCCATGATCCCGCCGTCCAGGAAACGAGCGCCGCGTTCCTCGGCCCAGCGGGCACGTCGCCGGGCCTCGGCGGGGGTGCTCGTGGTCAGGTTGACCACGTCCTTACCGTTCACGTCGGTTGCGCGCAGGACCTCTTCGACCGAGGCATCGTCCAGCAGGCAGAGGACGACGGGGCCGGTTGCCGAAGCCACCGCCTCGGCCGGGGTGGCCACCACCCGTGCGCCCTCGCCTGCCAGCGGTCCGGCCTTCTGCGGGGAGCGGTTCCAGACGGTGAGCGGGTGTCCCGCGAGGAGCCAGGCGCGGGCGAGCGCGGTGCCCATGTCGCCGAGGCCGAGGAGGGTGACGGGGGTCCTGGAAGAAGTGGTGTGGGTGTCCATGCCGATCAGGCTGCTATGCACCCGAACCATGATCAAGTACGCACTTTTTTGTGGGTGGTTACCTTAAAGTAAGGGGATGACCAGGCGGGACACTTACGTGTGCGGCATCGACGCGGCGATCGACGTGGTCGGTGGCAAGTGGAAGGTACTCATCCTGTGGGCGCTGGGCGGAGGGCCCTGCCGGTTCGGTGAGCTGGGGCGAGGCATTCCCGGCGTCACCGACAAGGTCCTCGCCTCGCATCTGCGGGAGTTGCAGGCTGATGGCATCGTCTCTCGGGAGGAGGCGTTCGAGGGAGCGGTACGCCACGTCACGTACGGCCTCACCCCGCTCGGCATCTCCCTGAACGAGGCGCTGAGCCCCCTGGGTGCCTGGGGCAGGGAGCACCTCCTCGGGGGGCCGAGCGCACACGACGCGTAGTCCCGACCGCTCGTCGAGTGCCCGGGACCGGGCTCGCTGCGCGTGCCCGCGGCGGGCGCCACCGCATCCGGCGGGCCCGGAGAGACCTATCCCACAGTGGCCCCGGGCGGGGATGTCGTGGCGGCACTCGGATGTTGGCTCCGGATGAACACACCCGAATCAACGAACAGGACACGACGTGACAGACGTGAACGCCGGCCGCGCAGCAGACACCCTCTCGCGCCCGTTCTCGGTCCGCGGGCTCACCTCGCGCAACCGCATCGCCATGGCGCCCATGACCAGGCAGTTCTCTCCCGGGGGCGTCCCGGGTCAGGACGTGGCGGACTACTACGCGCGACGGGCTGCCGGCGGCGTGGGGCTGATCATCACCGAGGGCACCTACATCGACCACGACTCCGCGGGCACCAGCGACCGGATCCCGCGGTTCCACGGCGAGGACGCGCTCGCGGGCTGGGCGGGTGTCGCGGACTCCGTGCACCGGGCGGGCGGCGCGATCATCCCGCAGCTGTGGCACGTGGGTGTCACACGCACCGAGGGTGCCCCGCCGGTGGCGGACGCGGAGCCCGTCGGCCCCTCGGGTGTGTCCCTGACGGGCGAGCCGAAGGGGCGCGCCATGACGCAGAAGGACCTCGACGATGTCGTTGCCGCGTTCGCCGACGCGGCTGCCGCCGCCGAGCGTCTCGGCTTCGACGGTGTCGAACTGCACGGAGCACACGGCTACTTGATCGACCAGTTCCTGTGGGCCGGCAGCAACCGCCGCACCGACGCCTACGGCGGCGGCATCGTCGCACGAACCCGTTTCGCGGCCGAGATCGTGGCGGCCTGCCGCGCAGCCGTGTCCGACTCCTTCCCCCTCTTCTTCCGCATGTCCCAGTGGAAGATGGACGCCTACGACGCGAAGCTCGCACAGACGCCCGAAGAGCTGGAATCCCTGCTCACGCCGTTGGCCGAGGCCGGTGTCGATGTCTTCCACGCATCCACCCGCCGCTACTGGCTGCCGGAGTTCGACGACTCCGATCTGAACCTCGCAGGATGGGTGAAGAAGATCAGTGGAAGGCCGACGGTCACCGTCGGCTCGGTCGGCCTGGACGGTGACTTCTTCGGCGCCTTCCAGGGGAACGGCTCCGGAGTCACCGGCATCGATCAGCTGCTGGACCGGATGGAGCGCGACGAGTTCGACATGGTCGCCATCGGCCGTGCGCTGATCGCCGACCCCGAGTGGGCAGCGAAGTCCCTGCGCGGACGCACCGGGGACATCACGCCGTTCGGCGCGGAGATGCTGGCAACCCTGCGCTGATCAGGTCACGACGAGGGCGCGGCGGGCCGGTCTCCGCCCGCGCCCGTGGCGGCACCGAGCACCCCGGCGCCGGCGTCGGACCGGCCACCGGATCCCGCCGTCGACAGTGCCTCGGGAAACCACTCGCCCGGAGCGCGGCGTGGGGAGATCATGGGCGCATGGCCATGTCCGGACCTCCGCCGTCCACCGTGCAGGTACCTGCGCGTATCGCCGAACTGGCCGGGGATCAGGCCCTGCTGCCCGTGTGGCAGAACGAGTTGGGCGGCCTGACCTTCCGTATCGGCGACGGGGACGGCCGGCTGTTCGCCAAGTGGGCTCCGGCGGGCTCCGGGCTGGACCTGGCCGCCGAGGCGGCCCGCCTGCGGTGGGCCCGCCCTTTCACGCCCGTTCCCCGCGTACGCGACCGCGGAACGGACCGGGACGGATCCTGGCTGGTCACCCACGGGCTTCCCGGCGAGAATGCCGTCACTCCCCGCTGGAAGGCGGATCCCGGCAGGGCCGTGCGTGCGCTGGGGGCAGGGCTGCGGGCCCTGCACGAGCGGCTGCCCGTGGCCGACTGCCCCTTCCGCTGGTCCGTGGAGGACCGTCTGGCACGCGCCCGGCTCGCGGGCATCGAGGTGCCCTCGGAGCTGTCCGGTGCCCCGGCGACCGACCGCCTCGTCGTGTGCCACGGCGACCCCTGCGCACCGAACACGCTGCTCGACGAGGACGGCACCTGGTCCGGTCACGTGGACATGGGATCCCTCGGTGCAGCCGACCGATGGGCCGATCTGGCCGTTGCCACCTGGAGCACCGGGTGGAACTACGGCCCCGGCTGGGAGGGCGCTCTCCTCGACGCCTACGAAATCGCCCCCGACCCGCACCGGACCGACTTCTACCGCCGTCTCTGGTCCGCGACGTGAGTGGCTGTCCGGTCCCGGCCCCGGCGTTCCCCGTCGTCACGCCCTGAGGGGACCGCGTCACGGGTCCGGACCGCCGCTCGCCGTCAACCACCCGAGGGGCTCAGCGCAGCAGGTGGAGGGGCACGGCCCGGGACATCACCTCGGCTCCGGCGTCGTTGGGGTGGAGGTGGTCGCCGCTGTCGTAGCGCGCCAGGAGGCGTTGCGGGTCGGACGGGTCGCGCAGGGCCCTGTCGAAGTCGATCACCCCGTCGTACGCACCGCTCGTACGGATCCAGCGGTTCACCGTCTGCCGAGCGGCCTCGTTCTCCGGGCTGTAGAAGCCGAGGGTGTCGTTCTTGAACGGCAGGATCGTGCCGCCGTACGCCGTCAGGCCCCGGTCGTGCGCGCGGGCGATGATCTGGCGGTGGGCGTCGACGAGGTCGGCCGCGGTGACCCTCTCCGACTCCGGGGCGACCGTTCCGGGATGGCCGAGGTCGTTCACGCCGAGGAGCACGATGAGGTGCTCGGCTCCGGGCTGGGAGGCGACGTCGCGGTCGAAGCGGCGCAGTGCGCTCTGACCGAAGTACGCCGCGAAGTTCTCGGCCTCGGATCCGGCCGGGGGGTTGGGGTCGTGCAGGAGGCGGTTGCCGCTGATGCCCTCGTTGAGTACTCCCACGGCGTGCGGACCGTATGCGGCGTTCAGGCGCCCGGCCAGGAAGTCGGGCCAGCGGTGGTTGGCGTCCGCGTCGGTGTCGGCGCCGTCGGTGATGGAGTCGCCGAACGTGACGACGGCCGAGGAGCGTTCGGAGCGGCCGGTGCTCACACTCACGCCGGTCAGGAAGTACCAGCGGTCGATGGTGGCGGTCGCGTCGATGTCGCTGCGCCCGGTGACGTTTCCGGAGGCGACGTAGTTGTGCTGGAAGGCGAACGCATGGAGCGTCGAGCCCGGGGTGCGCTCGGGCAGGTGGATGCTCACCACCAGATCGGACCCGGCGGGCACCCGCAGGGAGACCGGGTCGCTGAGCACCGGGGCACCCGCGGGGATCGTCACGGACGTGCGGCCGCCGAAGGTGAGCGGGCGGTCGGTACGCGGGTCGATGCGGGAGGCCGGTCCGTCGGCGGCCCGGCGGGCGAGGTGCGCCGCACCGATGACCAGGGGCAGGCTGCCGAACTCGTTCGACAGCCGGATCCGCACCCGCTCGCCCCCGATGCTGGTGCGGACGGTCTGACGGATGGTCTCGTCCTCGAACGCGGTGGTGTCCGAGGCCGGGGTCGCCGTGGGCGTGGTGGCCCAGGTACCGGTCCATGCCGCGTCGGCGGTCCGGTGGGCTGCGGGCCGGAAGGAGGAGCCGGCGGAGGGCTCGGCGGAGGTGGCCGGCGCCGTGCCCAGGAGCAGGGCTCCGGTGAGTACGGCCACCAGATGGCGGCCCGCACGTCGTGCGCCCAGGGCGCCGGACCTTGCGGAATGCGGTCTCATACGGATCTCCTGAAGAGGTGTGAGGAGGTACGTCAGGCTCTGCGGGCGGGCTTGTCGAAGCGCCAGTGGGCGGCCCGCAGTGCGGGAACGATCCGGTCGACGGCCTCGACGGTCTGGCTGCGGTCGCCGCCTCCGTCGTGGAGGAGCACCACCGCCCCGGGGGTAACGCCCTCCTCGATGCGCCGGACCAGCTCGTCGGTACCCGGCGGCTCCCAGTCGCCGATCGCCAGCCGCCAGCCCAGCGGCTGCATCCCCAGGCCGGCCGCCACCTTCGGTGTCTGCCCCCAGCTCCCGTACGGAGCACGGAAGTAGGGAATACGCGCACCGGGTGCGGCCCGGCGGATCTCGGCGTTGGTCCGTTCCAGGTCCGCCCGGATGTCCTCGGCCGGCCAGGCCGCCATGTCGTCGTGGCGCATCGTGTGGTTGCACAGCGTGTGGCCGCCCGCGACGATCGCCCGCACCAGTTCGGGGTGCTCCTTGACGTGGTCGCCCCACAGGCAGAACACCGCCTTGACGTGGTGCTTGCGCAGCACTTTCAGGAGCCGCGGGGTGTCGGTGGGATTCGGGCCGTCGTCGAAGGTCAGGGCGACGGTTCTGCCGCCGCGCCGGGTGGAGTCGACGATCCCGGTTCCGGCCTGCTGCCCGGCGTGGGCGGGCACCGTCGCGGTGAGGGCGGCCATGCACAGCCCACCGGAGAGCAGCAGGGGCGTCACACGGCGGCGCAGGCGGATACGCAGGCGGGTACGGGTGCGGAAAGTGGTCAACGCTGGTCCCCTCTGAGGCGTCACGCATCGCCGGGTACGAAAGTTTCGGACAGTCCGGCGATCGGGCGAGCAGACGGTAGAGAAGCCTCCCGGCCGACGTCAAGAGGGCCCAATTCCCCTCCCATGGACGCGTTTTCGCTGGTCGAGGCGAGTCGGCGCGGTCATACGGGGTGCGGTCGGCGCCGAATTCGGCGTGGAAGACGCACAGGTGTCGGACCGGTGCAGACCTTCTCCCGACACATGTCGGATGACCTGGGGGAACGCCCCGTGACACCGTCTCACTCACGACGCCGCCGCCTGCGGCCCGGACCGGAGGAGGGGCATGCTCTCGCATCATCGTTTCGATCCGGAACTGGCCGCCGCGCTCACCATGATGCCCGAGGTCGACATCACCGACCTGGGCGCTGCCAGGGCCGCACAGGCCCAGCAGCTGACCGCGTCCCTCGCTGCGGCGGACACCACGGGGGTGGACATCCGGGAGGTCACCGTCCCCGGCCCGGACC
This sequence comes from Streptomyces sp. NPDC060035, assembly GCF_042736635.1. NCBI lineage: Bacteria > Bacillati > Actinomycetota > Actinomycetes > Kitasatosporales > Streptomycetaceae > Streptomyces > Streptomyces sp. NPDC060035. The sequence continues at coordinate 128,131 of NZ_JBHWVO010000005.1, read as the reverse complement.
GCGCACCCGAGGTCGCACTGCGGATCTACCGGCCCCGGTCGGTCCAGGGGCCGCTGCCCGTCGTCTACAGCATCCACGGCGGAGGCTTCGTCCTGGGCTCGCCGGACGTCGACCACGACTGGAATCTGCTGCTCTGCCGGGACCTAGGGGCACTCGTGGTCTCCGTCGACTACCGGCTCGCCCCCGAACACCCCTTCCCCGCACCGCTGGAGGACTGCTACGCCGGACTGACCGGGCTCGTGGCGAGCGCCACGGAGCTGGGTGTCCGGGCCGACCGGGTCGCCCTGTGGGGCGACAGCGCCGGAGCGGGTCTCGCCGCCGGACTGACCCTGCTCGCCCGGGACCGCAAGGGGCCCGCCATCTGCTTCCAGCATCTGTGCAGCCCCGCGCTCGACGACCGGCTGGAGACCTCGAGCGCACGGCAGTTCACCGACACCCCCGTGTGGAACCGGCGCAGTGCCCGCCTCAGCTGGGAGGCCTATCTGGGGGACGGGGTACGGGGCACCGCCGGCGTCTCCCCGTACGCGGCACCCGCCCGCGCCGGGGCCGCCGCCCTGTCCGGACTGCCACCCGCGTACGTGTCGGTGATGGAGTTCGATCCGCTGCGGGACGAGGGCACCGACTACGTCCGTGCGCTGCGGGCCGCCGGGGTGCCCGCACAGCTGCGGCTGTTCCCCGGCACCTTCCACGGCGCCTGGGCCGTGGAGCACGCCGCCGTCATACGGAACGCGACCGCCGAGGCCGTCGCCGCGCTACGCACGGCACTGGGGCGGTAGGCCGGTGCGCGCTCATCCGTCCCCGGCGTCGCCGTCCTCGGACCGCGCCAGCCGCCAGGCGTACAGGGCAAGTTGGGCACTGAACCGGTCCTGCGGGTCACGCAGCCGGAGGCCGAGCTCCTTCTCGACGTGGGCCAGCCGCGCGGCCACCGAGCTGTGGTGCAGGTGGAGTTCCACGGCAGCCTGCCGCAGCGAGCCCGTACGGCAGAACGCGGCCAGCGCCGCCAGGAGGTCGCCGCCCTGCCCGGCCCCCTCGCCGCAGGCCAGCTTCGTCAGCCGCCGTACGTCCTCCTGGGCACGCAGCCGCTCCACCGGGATGTCCGCCAGCAGAGCGACCGGGCCGAGCTCACCGTGGTCCGCCACCGACTCCTCGGGGGCGCCCGCCACGGCGAACCGCAGGGCGGAGCACGCCTGTTCCCACGAGAGCCGCGCGTCCAGCGGGCCGGCGGGGCCGCCGACCCCCACCCGTACCGCGTGCGCGGGCCGGTGGGCCGTGCCCCGCTCACGGCCCCGTTCGTGCAGGGCCGCCCGTAGTTCCACAGTCGTCGACGCCGTACGGGCACCGGGTCCGTCCCCGTCCGCGCACTGCACCAGCACCGCCCCCAGCGCACCGGCCCGCGCCACCCGGACCGTGCCCCGCACGGCACCGCGCCCCAGCAGCGCCACCGCCTCCAGCCCGGCGTCCGTCCCCGGCCGGCCGGTCACCGCGACCACCCGCAGCGGCACATCGGGGGCCAGCCCCAGCAGCCGCAGCGCACGGATCCGGTCCGCGGCGTCCTCGCGCCCGGACAGCACCAGTTCCACCAGAGCCGGATCGGCCGCGGTGGGCACCCGGGGCTGCCAGGGGCGGCCCGCCAGCACGCGGGCGGTGATCGCCATCCACTCCAGGACGAGCTCGTCGAACGGCCCCGGCACACCGGGCCGTTCCAGCCACACACCGCCGGACGGCTCCAGATCCACCCGGCCGGAGACCTGCGCGGGTACGCCCGGCAGCGCGAGGCCGTCCGGCCCGAACCGTGTCGCCCGCCCGTCGGGCAGCTCGAGGCCCGCCGCACACCCGGCAAGTCCCGCGGTCGACCGCGTCAGGGACACCGGATCGAGGCCGCCGCCCAGCAGCGCCTCGAAGTGGGCGATCACGCGTACGGCGGTGGCGGCGTCCGCGTCCAGCGCCGACAGCCGCAGCAACAGGCCTTTCACAGCAGTCCCTTCACAGCTGTCAGTCTAGGAAGGACAGGAACATGACCAACAGATCCCTGCACGCACCGGCGGCCGGAAGGCGATCGGCGAGAGCACTGCTGACAGCCCTCCTCGCGGGCGTGTTACCCCTCGTGTCGGCGCTCCTCCTCGCCGTCGCGCCCCCGGCCTCCGCCGCTTCGCTGACGGAGGTGACCTCCTTCGGCAGCAACCCGAGCAATCTGAGGATGCATCTGTACGTGCCGGACACCGTCCAGCAGCGGCCGGCCGTCCTGGTGGCGGTGCACTACTGCACAGGCTCCGGCCCGGCGTTCTACTCGGGCACGGAGTTCGCCTCGCTCGCCGACCGGTACGGGTTCATCGTCGTGTACCCGTCGGCGACCAGGAGCGGCAACTGCTTCGACGTCTCCTCGCCGCAGGCCCTCAGGCGTGACGGGGGCAGCGACCCGGTGGGCATCAGGTCCATGGTCACGTACGTCCAGCAGCAGTACGGCGCCGACTCCGGCCGGATCTACGTCACCGGCGCCTCCTCGGGCGCCATGATGACCAACGTCCTGCTGGGCAACTACCCCGACGTCTTCAAGGCGGGGGCCGCCTTCATGGGCGTACCGCACTCCTGCTTCGCGACCACCGACGGATCGGGCTGGAACAGCGCCTGCGCGAACGGCACCGTCGACAGGACGCCGCAGGCATGGGGCGACCTGGTCCGTGCCGCGTATCCCGGGTACAGCGGTGCCCGGCCCCGGATGCAGATCTGGCACGGCACCGAGGACAGCACGCTGCGCTACCCGAACTTCAACGAGCAGATCGACCAGTGGACCAATGTCCACGGCGTGAGCCGTACACCCGCGGCCACCGACACCCCGCAGTCCGGCTGGACCCGCACCCGCTACGGCGCCACCGGCAGCCAGGCCCCCGTGGAGGCCATCAGCATCCAGGGTGTCGGCCACTCCCTTCCGACCGGCGGCATGGCGGCCCGGGCCCTCACGTTCTTCGGCCTGGACGGCACCACGACCACCCCGCCCGACCCGGACCCCGGCCCGGAGCCGGGTGCCTGCCGGGTGGGATACACGACCAGCGCCTGGAACACCGGCCTGACCGCGACCCTCACCCTCACCAACACCTCCGCCGCGGCCATCAGCAGCTGGTCGCTCGCCTTCACCCTGCCCGCGGGCCAGACCATCACCTCCGGCTGGGGTGCGACGTACAGTCCGAGCAGCGGTGCGGTGACGGCGAGAAACCTCTCGTACAACGGCGCACTCGCCGCCGGAGCCTCAGTACAGATAGGCCTCCAGGCGAGCCACACCGGTAACACCGGGAAGCCCGCGTCCTTCGCGCTGAACGGATCCGTCTGCTCCACCGCCTGACAGCGTCCCGGTCCCGGCAGGACGTCCCCCCTGCCGGGACCGGGCATACCTGCGCACCAGCGGGCCCCGGCTCCGTTGCGTTACAGTCGTTGGGTCCTGTTGTCTCCGATAGAGGTGGACGTTGCGCATCTGAGGTTCGCGATCATCGCGCGGTACGGCACTCGCCGTAGCCCTGTCACGCTGCCGTCGGCTTTCCTGCCGCCCCGTGACCCCGCGTGGATGCGACCTCGGTGCATGAGCCGTCCCCCGCACTCCGGAGGACCGCACCCCTCTTCCCATGGCCTGGTCGCCGCGTGGTGCTCGCATACGAAGCCCCTGTTCACGTGCTTGCGACTGCGAGGATCACCATGTCCCATCCCCTCACGCCCACGGCTTCCCTCACCTGCTCCGCCCTGTCCTTCCACTGGCCGGACGGCACGGAGGTCCTCGACGGGCTCTCCCTCAGCATCGGCCGGGGCCGCACCGGCCTCGTCGGCAGCAACGGCTCCGGCAAGTCCACCCTGCTGCGCCTGCTGGCCGGCCGGCTGCGCCCCGCCCAGGGTTCGGTGACCGTGGGCGGCAGCCTCGCCTACCTTCCGCAGAACCTCACCCTCGACACGGGACTGCGTGTGGAGAGCGCACTCGGCATCGCCGAGCGGCGCACGGCGCTGCGCGCCATCGAGGCCGGCGACGTCGCCGAGGAGCACTTCGAGACCGTCGGCGACGACTGGGACGTCGAGGAGCGTGCCCTGGCGACCCTGGGCTCGCTCGGGCTCGGCGGCATCGACCTCGACCGCACCGTCGGACAGCTGTCCGGCGGCGAAACCGTACTGCTGCGCCTGGCAGCCCTGCTGCTGGAGCGCCCCGACGTCCTGCTGCTCGACGAACCGACCAACAATCTCGACCTGTTCGCGCGCCGCAGACTCTACGAGGCCGTCGAGTCCTGGCGCTCCGGAGTGCTCGTCGTGGTCAGCCACGACCGTGACCTGCTGGAACGGGTCGACCGCATCGCCGAGCTGCGGTCCGGTTCCGTGAGCTGGTACGGAGGTGGCTGGTCCGACTACGAGGAGGCGCTGGCCACTCAGCAGGAAGCGGCAGGACGCATGCTGCGGGCCGCCGAGTGGGACGTACGCCGTCAGAAGCGTGAGCTGGAGGAGACGCACATCAAGGTGGCCCGCCGACAGCGCCACAACAAGAAGATGGACGCCCAGCGGCGGGCCCCGCGCATCGTCGCCGGGGAGCACAAGCGGTCCGCGCAGGAGTCGGCCGGCAAGCTGCGCGGCCTGCACGAGGACCGCCTGCAGGAGGCACGCGAGCGGCTCGACGAGGCCTCGGACGCGATCCGCGACGACGCCGAGATCCGGGTGAGCCTTCCCCGTACCGCCGTACCCGCAGGCCGCACCGTCCTGAGCCTTCACGGGCTGCACCCGCGGTTCGGCGCGCTGCGCGACGGCGAGCTCCATGTGCAGGGCCCCGAACGCATCGCCCTGGTCGGGCGCAACGGCGCGGGCAAGACGACGCTGCTGCGGACCCTCACCGGAGAGCTCGCACCGCTGTCCGGCGAGGCCAGGACGTACGTACCGCTGCGCTTCCTCCCCCAGCGCCTCGACGTGCTGGACGAACAGTTGAGCGTCGCGGCGAACGTGGCCCGGCTGGCTCCCGGGATCACCGACAACCACATCCGCTCCCAGCTCGCCCGGTTCCTCTTCAAGGGGGCGCGCGCCGAACAGCCGGCGGGCACCCTCTCGGGCGGCGAACGCTTCCGCGCCGCGCTCGCGGCGACGATGCTCGCCGCGCCTGCCCCGCAGCTGCTGCTGCTCGACGAACCGACCAACAACCTGGACATGGCAAGCGTGCGGCAGCTGGCGGGCGCACTCGACTCCTACGAGGGCGCGCTCGTGATCGCCGGCCACGATCTGGCCTTCCTGGAGTCGGTCGGAATCACCCGCTGGCTGCTCGTCGGGGAAGAGCTCCACGAGACGACCGCGGAGGAGGTACGCGACCTGCTCGCAGCTCCGGAGCCCGGCTGAGCAGGGCCGGGGCAGGGTGAGCGCCCGACCGGACACCGGTGGTGTACTGGAGGGAGCGGGCCGTGGACCGTGGTCCGCTCCGGCACCTGCCGACAACTGATCCGGATCCCCCCATGCACAGTCTCCGAAGAGTTCCCCGGGCGCTCGCCGGCGCGACACTCGTCGCGCTGGCGGCCGGCTGCTCGGCCGCGGCGTCCGGGCAGGCCACAGCACCGGCCCCCGTCGTGGCCTCGGCCTCGGCCTCCGCACCCGCCTCCGCATCCGCACCGGTCGCAGCACCGGCCCCGGCAGCAGTCCCGGCACAGCCACCCGCCGACAGAACCGATCCGCGCACCGAGACCGCGACGCTCTCCATCCCGTCGATCGGCCTCACCGATCTGCGCGTGGTTCCGTACAAGGGGACGACGGACGACTGGCCGGGGACCCGTATCCAGAACCGCGGCGTCGCGGCCAGTCCGTACGGCGAGGACGGCGGTGTGGGCCCGGGCGAGGTCGGGAACTATCTCGTGACGGCACACCGGCTCTCCGCGGGCGGGCCCCTGCGCGAGCTCCCGTCCGTCGGCAAGGGCGACTCCGTCTTCGTCGCGGAGGGCGGCACGGTCTACGAGTACCGGATCACCGAGTCCAGGAAGACCTCCTTCCGGTCCGAGCGCTCCCTCGCCGAGCAGCGGGCCGAGGTCCCGGGCTCTCCTGGGGAGAAGCCGTCCAAGGCGATGATCACGCTCTCCACCTGCGCCACGCCCGAGGACAACGCGGCGGGCAACTTCTGGCGGGACGACAGGGACAATCCGGAGCACCGCATCGACAGGATCGGCGTGCTGGTGGCCTCTCGTCCGTCATGAGCCGTCGGGCTGTTCGATTACGTGACATCACTTGTACCTTTCACAGGAGCGATGCCCCATGCCGAAGACCAGGAGTCTGCTCGACACGCTCCCGTCCGGGAGCCGGGAACGCCTGCTCGCCGAGACGTCGCACGAGGTGCCCCTGGTGCAGGACGCGCGCGTCTTCGAAGAGGGCCGGCGTGCCGACCGCTTCTGGATCATCCGGTCCGGCCGGGTCGAGGTCGACCTCCGGGTACCCGGGCGGCGTGCGGCGGTCGTGGAGACGCTGGGCCGGGACGACCTCCTTGGCTGGTCGTGGCTCTTCCCTCCCCATGTGTGGCATCTGGGCGCGCATGTGGTCCATGCGGGACGGGCGGTGGAGTTCGACGCGGCGGCGGTCCGTGCCCTGTGCGAGGACGACGCAGTGCTGGGCCGTGCGGTGTACAAGTACGTCGCCGAGACGGTCGCGGAGCGGCTGTACGGAACCCGTACGCGACTGATGCAGTTGTACGGGCCCCAGGCCGGGGCGGATGCCTCCGAAGTCTGAAGCAAAAAGTACGGAAAAGTTTCGACTTGTCCGCTGTAGGACTACCGTAAAAGCATGGCCAGAATCGAGCGTCACCACGAACGACAGGCGGAGCACGCATGTCCGGCCTGCAAGCACCACGTCGAGACGGAGCTGAAGCGGCACAAGACCCTCGGAATCTTCGTCCCCGTCTGGGGTCCGGGCCCGTGCCGGAATCCCGAGTGCACGGCGTACGTGACGGAGGCGGAGGGGGCCGCCGGGGTACCGAGGTCCGGTAGGGCTGCCCGTAACAACGGGAACACTGCCGTCGCCGACCGATGACCGGCGCCACGAACCGGAGGACATACCTGGCTCAGGCGGTCAGGCGGAGGCGCTGGCCGGGGTAGATGAGGTCCGGTCCCTCGTCCAGCAGCTCGCGGTTCAGTTCGTACAGGGCGTCGGTGCCACCGGCTACGTCCGCGCGCTCGGCGATGACGGAGAGACAGTCGCCCGGCTCGACCACGTAGGTCCGGTCACCGGCGAGTTCATGGGAGTCAACGGCTTCAGCAGCTTCGGACGCTTCGGAGGCTTCGGGTGCTTCGGAGGCTTCGGACGCCCTGGGGGAATGGCTCTCCGTGCTGCTCGAACTGCCGCTCGACTGCCGGTTCGGTGAGCTCTGTGCCGTCTCGTTCTGCTGGGCGGTACTGCCGGCCTGAGGACTCGGCGCACCGTTCGCACCGAGACGCCCGCAGGTGGGCCAGGCCGACAGACCCTGGGAACGGGCGACGCGTTCACCGACGGCGATCTGCTCGGACCGGGTGGCGAGGTCGGCGCGCGGTGCGTACTGCCCGCCGCCGTACGCCCGCCAGGTGGAGGGGGCGAACTGCAGGCCCCCGTGGTAGCCGTTGCCGGTATTGATGTTCCAGCGGCCGTTGCTCTCGCACGCGGCGATGCGGTCCCAGTCGGTGCCCGTGAGGTGGGCCGGTGCGGCGACAGCCTGCACGGTGGCGGTCCGGGCGGCGACTGCCTGCGCGGTGGCCGCATGAGCGGATGCGACCCGGGCAGGAGCGTCCGCGGCGCTGCGGCCGGCCAGGCCCAGCACGCTCAGGAGAATCAGCAGAAGGGCGAGCGCCGATTCGACGGGCCGCTTGGCGAGGGGTGATGCCGGCATGACGGTATTCCTCCGCTGTGCTCCGAAAGCTGTTCTAGGGCACGTACAGATAAGCCACCGATATGCTTTTTTTTGGGCTTTGACGCGTTCAACGTCCGCACATTCACTCGGGTGGAGGTCTCATGGCACTGTTCGGAAACGCGCACACGGTCGATCCGGCCGCGGCACAGCGGGATTACGCACGCCTGCTCGGCCAGGGCGAGCAGGTACACGCCGCGTACCTGCTGATCCGCGACACGATTCTGTTCACCGACCGTCGGCTCGTCCTCGTCGACAAGCAGGGGATCACCGGCAAGAAGGTCGAGTACCACTCCGTCCCGTACCGCAGCATCACGCACTTCGCGGTGGAGACAGCCGGCACGTTCGACCTCGACGCCGAGCTCAAGATCTGGATCTCCGGCACGTCCGTTCCGATCCAGAAGACCTTCACCAAGGGTGTCGACATCTACGAAGTGCAGGCCATCCTCACGCAGTTCGTGGCGCGGTAGGCCCGAAGGAACCGGCCGGGCGACGGGGACCGGGTGCTACGCGTGCGGTGCCCGCAGCCTGGCCATCTCCTCGCGGATCGCCGGCAGTTGTGCGTACAGCTCCTCGCCGGGGCAGCTGGTCCGGTAGGTGTCCCGGTGGCCGGACACGGCATGGAGGTGGACCACCTCACCCCGCCGGTACAGGCTCTCGTCGTTCGTCGAGACCATGCGTACGGTGCTCCGCGGATCGATGCCCCGGCGCAGCTTCCACGCGCCCACCTTCGCGATCCCCTCCATGAGCGCCGTCGGTACAGGTGTCCCGGGTCCGAAGTTGCCCAGGGCCGCGATCCCCACGCTGTGGGCGTTGAACCCCTTGGCATGGGCGCCTCGTACGGACCGGCCGACACCACCGGCCCTGCCCTCGTATATGGTCCCGCAGCGGTCGACGACGAAGTTGTAGCCGATGTCGTCCCACCCCTCGCCGGAGACGTGGTCCTCCTCCATCGCCCGGAGCATCCTGGGGGCATCGGCGCAGTCGTAGTTGTTGGTGTGGTTGGTGTGGTGGACGAAGACCGCGTTGACCGCACCCGTGTAGGTCGCGTCCTCCTTGACCAGGCTCTCGTCCGCGTGCCAGGCCGCCCGGCTGACGATCGCCGGCCGCGGGGCTCCGACCGGCGCTTCGGGCTCGGCAGTGGCCGGCTCCGGCGCGACCAGCCGGACCGGGGCGTCCCGGAGCACCAGGACGGCAAGCGGCACAACCATGGCACCCAGGGCTGTTCGACGAAGCCACATAGGGCCACCCTGCCCCCTGACCAGCCACTTCGCAGTCGCGCAGCACCCACTCGGGTGAAGCCGGGACGCGACGTCACCGTGCGCCCGCGGTGTGCGGCGCAGGGCGTCGGCGCGCCCGTGCGGGGTACGGCGCGTGGCATAGCCGCGCGCCCGCGCCGGGTCAGGACGCGGCGGCCGTCCTGCTCTCCTCGAGGAGGCGTTCCGCACGGTGCGGGGAGGTGTCCAGCCGGGCCAGTACACCGGGGACGGCGTTGTTGGGGAGGATGAGCTCGAAGAGGGCCGAGATCTCCGCGACCAGATCGGGTGGCTCCGCCATCGACTCGGTCACCAGTTGGACCCCGGTCCAGGCACCGACGAACAGCCGTGACGTCATGACCGGGTCGACATGCGGCAGCAGCTCGCCCCGCTCCTTGGCCTCGGAGAGTATCTCGACACCCATGGAGATCCAGTCCGGCCAGCGGGTGCCGAACAGTCCGCGCGCCCGAGGGTCGACGGACAGCCGGATCGACGCGCTGAGCAGGGGTTCTCTGGGCAGCCTGTAGGCGAGCAGGAGGGCTATGTCCACCCATTCCTGAAGCTTGAACGTCTGGGGCGTGACGCCCTCCGCGGTCACCGCCTCTTCGAGAACGCCGCGGGCCAGCTCTTCCTTCGAGGTGAAGTGGAAGTACAGCGCACCCCTCGTGAGACCTGCCCGTTCGAGGATCGCGGCGATGGTCGCGGCGTCGTAACCGTGCTCGTCGAAGACCTCCGCAGCGGCCTCCAGGAAGACTCTGCGCGTCCGGATCGCCCGTTGCTGCCTTGCCAACTCGCGCTCCCCTTGAATTGACCTTGCGCCTGTTCAAAAAAGACCGGTGAACCGGTATCATATCAGCGCCAGGGGCCCGCTTTGCGCCAGAGTCCGGGGGGACCGTGCCTGAAGTACCTGTTTTCCCGCATACGCCTCACACCGACGTACGGGACGGGGTGCCGAAGGAATACGTCCACCTCGGACGCGACGACACGGTTTTCATCACCGGATGGCGACGCCTCAAAGATGGCGAGTTCTCGCTCACCGCCCAATGGCCCGCTCCCGATGACGGACTGCGCTATGACCTTCGGGTACTCACGCAGACCATTCGGCAGAGCGGCCTGGTCATAGCCCATGCAGCGTACGGCGTTCCACTGTCCCATCAAACCCTGCTGCACTACTTCGACTTCACTGTCGTTCCGGGATTCGATGTTTCCTCCGGCCGGCCGTCCCCCCTCACCATCGAGATCTCCGTCTCGGAACCGACGAAGAACAGACGGACCGTCAGTTCCCTGGGTATGGATGTGCGGATCTTCCAGGACAACACCATGGTGGCGCGGGCGGATTCGGAGTTCGGCTGGATATCTCCTGCCGCCTATCGCCGACTTCGCGGCGAGCACATCACGGCCGGCTGGAACGAATGGCCGCTGCCCGCGCCTGTAGACCCCCGGACGGTCCGCCGGACGAGCGGCACCGATGTGGTCCTGGCGCCCGGCGAACGGCCGCACCAGTGGCAACTGCGCAACGACACCGACAACTTCCTCCTGTACGACCACCCGGTCGACCATGTCCCGGGGCTCGTCCTGATGGAGGCTGCCCACCAGGCCGCGCACGCCGTGCTGCACCCCGCCTCCTTCGAACCCACCACCGTTGCCAGCGCCTTCGAGCGCTACGTCGAATTCGACCGCCCCTGCTGGATCGAGGCGGACGTCGTACCCGCCGTCGGCCCCGGGCAGTCCGCCGTTCTGGTCACGGGGACACAGAACGGGCAGACGGTGTTCCGGGGCCGGCTGAGCGGTCCGTGCGGCTGACGGCTCCCAAGAGCCGTCGGCTCACTGATTGATGAAGCCGCCGTCCACCGGCAGGACGGTGCCCGTGAGGAACGGGCAGCGGTCGCTGAGCAGCCAGGCCACCGCAGCCGCGATCTCCTCGGGCTCGGCCGTACGGCCCTGCGGTGTACGGCTGTTGACCATCTCCTCCAGGCCCGGGTTGCGCCCGAACCAGTCGGCGGTGATCTCGCTGCGCGTCGTACCGGGGGCCACGGCGTTGACCCTGATTCCCTGCTGGGCGTATTCGTCCGCAGCGGCCCGGGTGAGCCCGACGACCGCATGCTTGGCGGCTATGTAGGGGGCCGCGGCGGGAATGGCCACCAGACCGCCCACGCTGCTGTTGTTCACAATGGAGCAGGCCGCGCCGTTCGTCAGCATGGCCGCTATTTCGTAGCGGAGGCAGTTCCAGACGCCCCGCACATTCGTGTCCATGACGGCGTCGTAGACGTCATCACCCATCAGATGCAGAGGAGTTCGGTCACCGCCGAGCCCCGCATTGTTGAATGCCGAGTCGAGGCGCCCATAGGTGTTCACCGTGAAGTCGACTGCCCTGGCAGCGTCCTTCGCCACGGTGACATCACAGACGATATGGGCCGCCTCGCCGCCCTTGTCCCTCAATTCGCCGGCCAGGGCGGCCAGGCGGTCCTCCCTGCGCGCGGCCAGGACCACCGTCGCGCCCTCCTGGGAGAAGACCCGTGCCGCAGCTGCGCCGATACCACTGCTCGCCCCGGTGATGAGGACGACTTTGCCGTTCAGAAGATCGCTCATGGCCGCAGTCTGGCAGGCCTACCCGGGCCGGACCACGGCCGTCGTGATCCGCGGCAGCAGCAGATTCCAGAACTGGGCGACGGCGTGCCGGGGTGACCAGTCCGCATCCGCCCGCCCCAGGGCCTGCGCCCCCACCACCGCCACTGTCACGGCGGACACCAGGTCCTCGATGAGGACATCCGCCACCAGGGCACCTTCGCCACGGGCCAGGGTCAGCACGGAGCGGACCCAGGCGCGCCACACCCGCCACAGTTCGACGTTCTCCTGCCAGGCGGCGTCCGAGGCGAGGCCGAAGCCTGCCCGCAGCACGACGTCCTCAGCGAGCCGCCGCGCCAGGACGTGCGAGGTGTCGACCAGGTTCCGCAACGACTCGGGCTGTTCACAGGGGCGCGGAGCAATGATGTCCTGGAGAATCTGCGCCGCCGCGGACTCGACGGCAGCGCCCAGTGCGCGTTTGCTGCCGAAGTGGAAGTGCAGCGCACCGCTGCTGACTCCGGCCCCGACACTGATCTCCGTGAGTGACGACGGCGCGAACCCACTCCGGTCGAAGGCCTCGGCAGCCGACCGGATCAGCTCCTGACGCGTGCGTACCGCGCGGTCCTGCATGGCCATCCTGGTGCTCCGGTGAGTGGGTTTCCGAGAGTTCCGGGAGCGGCTGCCCATGCTGTGCGTTCGGGCAGCCACGCAGAGTGAGCATTCTAACAAACCGGATGTACTGTTTTCCCGATCGCCGAGGGAGGCGGCCGAAAATCGCTTCCGGGACGCCCGGCCTCGCCGGTTCACCGCGATACCGTGCGGCATGCTCGCTATCCAGTTCGACCGCTTCGGTGGCCCCGAAGTCCTCCGGCCCACCCAGCTGCCCGCCCCCGTACCGGGCACCGGTGAGGTGCTGATCACCGTCGAGGCCGCCGGGGTGAACTTCGCGGACACCCACCAGGTGGACGGCTCCTACCTGGCGGCAGACGCCCTGCCGTACGTCCCCGGCAGCGAGGTCGTCGGCCGCACCCCGGACGGCAGGCGGGTCCTGGCCCGGGTTTCGCACGGGTACGCGGAGCAGGTGGTCGCCAAGGAGTCCGCCGTCCTGGAGATGCCCGAGGAACTGGGCGCCGCCGAGGCGCTCGCTCTGCTGGTGCAGGGGCTGACGGCCTGGCACCTGCTGCGGACCTCGGCCCGGCTGCGTACCGGCGAAACCGTCGTCGTGCACTCCGCCGCGGGCGGGGTGGGCAGCCTCGCCGTCCAGCTGGCCAGGGAGTTCGGCGCGGGCCGGGTGCTCGCCCAGGTCTCCTCCCCGGCCAAGGAGCGGCTCGTCCTGGAACTCGGTGCGGACGCGGTGGTCACCTACCCCCTCCAGGAGAAGGCGGACGTCGTCCTGGACGCCGTCGGAGGCGAACTCTTCGACCAGGCGCTGGACTCGCTGGCGTCCTTCGGCCGCCTGGTGACCTACGGCAACTCCGCCCGCACCGGCTTCACCCCGGTGGACCCCGGCCGGCTCGGCCGGCTCAACGCCTCCGTGGTCGGCTTCTGGCTGCGCCCCACCCTGGCGGTGCCCGGGGCCGTCGGCGGACCGGTCAAGGAGCTCTTCGCCCTGGCCGCCGCGGGGCGGCTCAAGCCCGTGGCCGGCGGCAGCTACCCGCTCGCCGAGGCCCGCCGCGCCCACGAGGACCTGCTGGCACGCCGGACGACCGGCAAGGTGATCCTGGTCCCCTGACCTGCCCCGGCACGTGACCCGGGGATCTTGCGGAGGTGATTAGGGTGGCCGGATGCCGTCCTTGACCTCACTGACCCCGGGCCCGGCCTCCCGGGGAGCCGCAGCCCCGGCCGCACCCCGGGCCGGCCGCGATCCGTACTTCGACAACGCGAAGTATCTGGCCATCGTCCTCGTGGCGATGGGGCACGCCTGGGAGCCACTGCCCGGGAGCGGCCGCCTGGTCGAGACGCTCTACACCTTCGTCTACACGTTCCACATGCCGGTCTTCATCATGATCGCCGGCTACTTCTCCCGCAGCCTCGACCTGCGTCCCGAGCGGGTGTGGAAGCTCGTCACCAGCCTCGTCGTGCCCTACGCGGTCTTCGAGATCGCGTACACGCTGTTCGAGCGCCTCAAGGGCACCCCCGACTTCCCGCTGAGCCCGCTCACGCCCTACTGGCTGCTGTGGTTCCTGCCCGCGCTCTTCCTCTGGCGTCTCACCACGCCGATCTGGCAGACGGTCCGGTGGCCCCTGGCGGTGTCCCTGGTCATCGCGGCCATGGGGGCGGTGACCAGCAACATCGGCCCCGACCTGCACCTCCAGCGCGTCCTGCAGTTCCTGCCGTTCTACGTACTCGGCCTGCAGCTTCGGCCCGCGCATTTCGACCTGGTGCGCCGCCGCACGGTACGGATCGCCTCCGTGCCGGTCTGTCTGATCGCCCTGGCCGCGGCGTACTGGGCGGTCCCGCGCACGACGACCTCGTGGTTCTTCCGGCGGTACGGCGCCGAGCAGCTCGGCTCGCCCGCCTGGACGGGTGCGGTGGTGACCCTGCTCCTGTTCGGCTGCGCCGTGGTGCTCAGCGCCTGCTTCCTGGCCTGGGTGCCGAGCCGCCGGCTGTGGATGACGGCGCTCGGCGCGGGCACGTTGTACGGCTATCTGCTGCACGGCTTCGTCATCAAGGGCGCTGTCCGTCTCGGCCTCTTCGAAGCGGACATCGTCTCCACCCCGCTGGGCCGGATCCTGGTGTCACTCGCCGCGGCGGCCACGGTCACACTGCTGTGCAGCCCGCCCGTCCGGCGGGTGTTCCGGTACGTGGTGGAGCCCCGGCTCGACTGGGCGAAGAAGCGGAACCCCGGTCCGGAGGCCTCCTGACGCACCGCACCCCTGGGCCCGGAGGGCACAGGGGTGCGGTGTCGGCGGACGTCGTCGGCGGTTCAGACGTTGCCGGGCGTCCCGAGCATGGCGGAGGCGTTCTCCAGCGGGGTGAGGGGCACCGCCGGAGCGGGCACCTCAGCCGGACGGCAGGTGAAGCCGAGGCGCGACAGCGCCCTGGTCACCTCGGCGGCGCTGAAGTCGCGGCGGTCCTGCCGGGTGATCACTTCCCCGACCTGCTTGACGGGGTAGACGCGGCGGCTGATGACCACCGCGTCACCGGTGACGGGTTCGGGCTTGATGCCCTTCATCGAATCCTCCACCTCGTTCTTGAACAGATCGAAGGGGAAGCGGGCGATGACACAGCGCATAGTGCCTCAACAGGGTCGAAGAGAAAGCCGGAAGGGGTCTGCCGGACTGCCGGTCCGGTGACTTACGCGGCCCGGTTGGACCGACGGAGCGCGGCAGCTGCACGCGCCTCGGGGGTCGCCGTGTTGGCGTTGGAGCGGCGGCCCTGCGGGGGCCTGCTGCCGCGCCGGCGCGAGGGGGAGCCGCTGCCCTTGCGCTCCGTCATCGGCGCGGAGATGGTCACGGGGACGCCCGAAGGTGCCTGGGCGCCGGTGATGCGGCTGAGCTCGGCCTCGCCGGAGCGGACCTGGGCGACCTGAGGGGTGATCCCGGCGTCGGCCATCAGACGGGTCATCTCACGGCGCTGGTTGGGCAGCACCAGCGTGACGACACTGCCGGACTCCCCGGCGCGGGCGGTACGGCCACCGCGGTGCAGGTAGTCCTTGTGGTCGCTCGGCGGGTCGACGTTGACGACGAGGTCGAGGTTGTCGACGTGGATGCCGCGGGCCGCGACGTTCGTGGCGACCAGCACCGTGACATGGCCGGTCTTGAACCGGTCCAGGGTGCGGGTGCGCTGCGGCTGCGACTTGCCGCCGTGCAGCGCGGCAGCCCGTACACCGCTGTTCAGCAGGTGGTCGGTGAGCTTGTCCACCGCGTGCTTGGTGTCCAGGAACATGATCACCCGGCCGTCGCGGGCCGCGATCTCGGTGGTCGTGGCGTACTTGTCCGAGCCCTGGACGTAGAGCACGTGGTGCTCCATCGTCGTCACCGCACCGGCCGCGGGGTCGACCGAGTGGACGACCGGGTCGTGCAGGTAACGGCGGACCAGCAGGTCCACGTTGCGGTCCAGGGTGGCCGAGAACAGCATCCGCTGGCCCTCGGGGTTCACCTGGTCGAGCAGCTCGGTGACCTGGGGCATGAAGCCCATGTCGGCCATCTGGTCGGCCTCGTCGAGGACGGTGATGGTGACGCGGTCGAGCTTGCAGTCACCGCGCTCGATGAGGTCCTTCAGCCGGCCCGGGGTGGCCACGACGACTTCGGCACCGCCACGCAGGGCGCTGGCCTGGCGGCCGATCGACATACCGCCGACGACCGTTGCCAGCCGCAGCTTGAGGGACCGCGCGTACGGGGTCAGCGCGTCGGTGACCTGCTGGGCAAGCTCCCGGGTGGGAACGAGGACCAGGGCCAGCGGCCGACGCGCGTCGGCGCGGTTGCCCGCGGTACGGGCCAGCAGGGCGAGGCCGAATGCGAGCGTCTTGCCCGAACCGGTACGGCCCCGGCCGAGGACGTCCCGCCCGGCGAGCGAGTTCGGCAGGGTGGCCGCCTGGATGGGGAACGGCACCGTCATGCCCTCGGAGCCGAGCGCCGCCAGCAGGGGCGCGGGCATGTCCAGGTCGCCGAAGGTCTCGGCGGCGGGGAGAGCCGGGGTGATGGTCACCGGGAGGGCGAATTCACCGGAGACGGAGGAGGACCGGCGGCCGTAGCCGCCGGAGCGTCCGCCGCCGGAGCGGCCCTGGGATCCGGAGCCACCCTGCCGGTTGGACGCCGCCGAGCGGAATCCGTTGGCAGTGCGGCCGCTCTGGGCCCCGCCGGAGCGGGTGCGAGAAAATCGGTCGTTCGTGCGAGCTGTGCGATCGCGGTTCAATGGAGAACCCTTCCCTCGAATGGCACGTATCGAGGGATTCTTTTTCCGGGCGGCTGCAGCCAAGTACGGCGCCAAGAATCGCAAGAACGAGCCGATGAAATAATGAAGAACGAAGCCCGTCCGCCGGTAATCAGCCGTATACGGCGCTTCAGAATGACTGCAAAGGGACTGCTCCGGCACGACCCGTGTGCACCAGAAATTTACGTACTGGGCCTACCGCGGCGACGCCGGGGTCACAGTGCCGGGAAACGACAACGAGCTGGGGCCCGCACCCCAAGGTGCGGGCCCCAGCTGCGCCATACGCCTGAGGTGATCAGGCGGGGGTGATGTTCTCCGCCTGCGGGCCCTTCTGGCCCTGCGTGACGTCGAAGTTCACCTTCTGGCCTTCCTGCAGCTCGCGGAAGCCCTGGGCGGCGATGTTCGAGTAGTGGGCGAAGACGTCAGCGCCGCCACCCTCCTGCTCGATGAAGCCGAAACCCTTTTCCGCGTTGAACCACTTCACGGTGCCAGTAGCCATGTCATATCTCCTTCGGGGCGTTGCCCGTGTCCCGCACTGTGCGAACCACGTCGCCGCAAATGATTGCCCCGTCCGGAAGAAACCGGAAATACAAAAGTGCACCCACCCGAGTGAACCGGCGAGAGCACTTGAAGTTTTGGGAACCACAACTGCAACTGAGCTCAACACTAGCACGATTTGGGCAGATGCGGGCTGTACGCCATATCACTCCGGCACCGCTCCGCCACGCATGACATAAACCCTCATCGCTCATTACGCGTATTTCTGTGCTGACGAAAACAGATATGCGCCCGCCCGCCGGTCAGGAATCGGCGCCGCTCCGGCCCACCGCGGGCCCCCGCAGCTCGTCGTTGAGGCGCAGTGCCTCCTCGAGCTGGTCCTCCAGGATGACGATGCGGCAGGCGGCGTCGATCGGTGTGCCGGCGTCCACCAGCTCGCGTGCGCGCGCGGCGATACGCAGCTGGTAACGGGAGTAGCGGCGGTGGCCGCCCTCCGAGCGCAGGGGCGTGATCAGGCGGGCCTCACCGATGGCACGGAGGAAACCCGGTGTCGCACCGATCATCTCCGCGGCCCGCCCCATGGTGTACGCGGGGTAGTCGTCGTCATCGAAACGATCCGTGCCGTGAGCGGGGGTTTCCGGGGGCATCTGCACCTCTTCTGCTGTGCACCGACCCCACCGATGTGGCCCGGCTGCACAAGAAACCCTAGGCATACGAGTAAGCCATGTCTATCGCCGCTGGAATAGATTTCCCCCGGTCGTGGCGGATCCCGGGGCACCCTGACCCCGCCCGGACCCCCCGCCCGGCGCTGCACCGATTCACCCGAATGCCCCAACGCGACTGACCAGCCGGTCAGTTGTCCGCCGACTTGGGAGCGGTCATACTGCAGGAGTAGCCCTTCACGCATCCCCCGTCGTGAAGGGCTACAGTCACGCGCGGTCACCGACGTTACCGGGGCCGACGGAGCCCCGGAGAACACGGCATGCGCGCAACCAGCAGGACCACGACGACGGCCCGCGCGGTCACGGACGTCCTCCAGCCCCGCAATGTCCTGCTCGCCGGCATGCTCGCCATCGGGCTCGCGTCCGCCGGTGACTGGACCGGGCTGCCCTGGGGCTTCCTCGGCGCGCTCTGTGCGGGGCTCGTCCCCGCCGGGTACGTGGAGTGGGAGCGCAGCCGCGGCACCTGGGGCGACCGCCATGTCGTGGACCGGACCCAGCGGGCGCCCATCTTCCTCGTGATCCTCGGCTCGCTCGGCGCCGGTTCGCTGATCATGGTCCTGGGCCATGCCCCAGCAGGCATCCTGCTCGCGATGATCTCCCTCTGGGCGATGACGATCGTGCTGCTGGCCGTCAACACGGTGTGGAAGATCTCGGTGGACTCGGCGGTCGCCTCGGCCGTGGTCGCCCTGCTCTGTGCGGTGCACTCCCTGTGGTGGCTGACCGCCTGCGTGCCGGCCGTCGCCGTGTGCTGGTCGCGGGTGGCGCTGCGCTACCACTCGGTGGCGCAGACGGCAGCGGGGGCGTCCCTGGGCGCGGCGACTGCGGCGGTTTTCCTCCTCCTCTGAGCCAACCGGTGCCGTACCGGGTACGAGTGATCCGTGCCGACATTCGAGATCACCACCGCGAGCGCCGACGACATCGGGATGCTGGGGGAGTGGGCCCATGCCGAGGGCTGGAACCCCGGCCTCACCGACGGCCCGGCCTTCTTCGCCGCCGATCCGTGCGGCTTCCTGATCGGCAGGCTCGACGGCGAGCCCGTCACGTCCGTCTCCGTCGTGCGATACGGCGCCTGTTTCGGCTTTCTCGGCTTCTACCTGACCCGGCCGTCGCTGCGGGGCCGGGGGTACGGAATCCAGGTCTGGCGCGCCGGCCTGGCCCGGCTCTCCGGGCGCAGCGTCGGGCTCGACGGCGTACCCGCTCAGCAGGACAACTACCGCAGGTCCGGATTCCGCACCGCCTGGAGCAACGCGCGCTACGAGGGTGTGGTGCCCACGGACGTCCCCCCGCCGGCCGGTGTCACGCTCGTCGACGCCCGGACCCTGCCCTTCGGGCTGCTCGCCGCGTACGACCGGTGCTACTTCCCCGAAGCACGAGACAGCTTCCTGGCCCCCTGGATCACCGCACCCCGGCGCACGGCGCTCGCAGCGATCCATGACGGCTCACTCGTGGGCTTCGCCGTGCTGCGCGCCTGCCGGGCCGCCTCGCGCATCGGGCCGCTCCACGCCGACTCCCCCGACGTGGCCTGCGCCCTCGTGAGCGCGCTCGCGGCGACCGCTCAGGACACCGCCGTAGCGATCGACGTCCCCGACATCAACCCGGCGGCCGTACGCCTCGCGGAACAGCTCGGTCTGGCCCCGTCGTTCGACACGGCTCGCATGTACGCCGGGCCGGTGCCGGAAACAGACCGCGCGGGCCTGTTCGGTATCACCAGCCTCGAACTCGGCTGACCGAACACACCGACCGGCCGGGACCCGCCACCCGTATCCGTCCGTACAGCCGCTCGAGCACCCGGCCGCGCAGCGTCTCGTGCTGCTCCCGGAGCCGTACGATCTCCGCCGGCCGCTCGGTCACCGTGCCCCCGGTGACGACATCGTGGTCCGAACTGCTCCCGGGTGAGGTCGATCTCGACGCCCGGGCCTCAGCTGCGCGGCATCCCCCGCACAGGCCTCCGGCCCGGTCCGGCGGGCAGGCTGTCCAGCGTGGTGGTCCCGTCGGCCGCCGATGCGTCCACCGGCAGCTCCAGTGCGGCGGCGACGGCGTCGGGAAGCGGCCCGAGCCCGAGCATGCCTCTGACCAGGTCGGCCGTCAGGCGGTGCCAGGACGGGGCGCGCCGGAGCATCGCATGGTCGCTGCCCCGGATCGTGACGAGGCAGGTGCGGGCGCCCGCACGACGGGCCCTGGCCGTGAGGGACTGGGTGGCCTGAGGGCTGGTCACGCGGTCCCGGGTGCTGTGGAGCAGGACGACATCACGCCCGGCGAGCTGGGTGACCGGATCTCCCGGCGGACACCACGGGGCGAGGCCCACCACCGCGCGGACCAGCGGGTGACCGGCGGCGTGGAGGGCGGCACGTGCGCCCATCGAGTGGCCCAGGAGAACCACGGGGATGTCGCCCGCCTCGCGCTGCAGGGCGTCCAGGTCCCGTACGGCGTCGCGCAGCGGGTCCTCGCGGGCACCGTTCCAGCCGCGGTGGGTGTAGCGGACCCTGCGGACGCGTATACCGGAGCCGGGGCGGACGGCCCGGGCCACCGCGCGGGCGATCGGGAGCATCCGCAGGCCGGGCAGGTTCATGGCACCGGGCGGGGGCGGCGCCAGACCCGTCTCGTACCCGCCGTGCAGGATGAGCACAGCTGCGGACGGCGGTCGTTCGGCCACGCGTACCTCCGGGTCGGGGTGCGGAGCTCCTGCCCGCCCACTCCTTCCATAGTCGGTGCCGGGCGGCGGAAGAATGGGCCGAACGTGTCGATACGTGGAAAGTGCCGTTCACTGTACGAGGCACGGACCCACTCGCGTACCGAACCAAGGGAGCTGCCGGCATGGCATCAGGACCCCAAATCGGCCAGAACGTCCAGGACTTCACGCTTCCCGGCGGGATACTGACCGAGGACGCCTTCGAGCGGCACGACTACACGCTCTCCGCAGCCCGCGGCCGGGCCGTCGTCCTGGCCTTCTATCCCGGCGACAACACGGCCGTCTGCACCAAGCAGCTCTGCTCCTACTCCTCGGGCCTCGAAACCTTCGAGGGCCTCGACGCCGAGGTCTGGGGAATCAGTCCACAGGGTGTGGACAGCCATGAGTCGTTCGCCCGCACCCACGAGCTGCGCATGCCGCTCCTGGCCGACACGGGACGCGACATCGCCCGGGCGTACGGGGTCGCGGCACCCGGCATCGGAGTACGGCGCTCCGTGTTCCTGATCGGGCCGGACGGTGTGCTGCGCTGGAAGCATGTCGCCCTGCTCGGCGCCACGTTCCAGTCGCTCGACACCCTCGCCGGGCACCTTTCCGGCATCAGAACCGCGTAAAGACTGCCGGACTCCGGCAGTATCCCTGGCCGGTGCTGTATGGGATCATTCAGCCAGTTCGACGGAAACATTTCGGGGGAAATCGAAAGCCGGGGGAGTGATCACGTGACCATTTTTCTGGGTCTCGGCATTGCGGGAATCGCTCTTCTCACGCTTTCCCTGATCTTCGACGGAATCCTCGAAGGGCTCCTCGGCGACGCACTGGGCGGGCTGCTGAACGGCTTCTTCGACGGCCTGCTCTCCCTGCCGGTCATCGCCGGTTTCGTCTCCATGCTCGGCTTCGGCGGCGCGATCGTCCTCGGCACCACCGGCGCGGGCACCCCCGTAGCCGTCGCGGCCGGTGCCGCGGCGGGGCTCGTGGCAGCCTGGCTGACCTGGAGGCTCAGCAGGGCCCTGATGCGGGATCAGACCACGGCCACACCACGCGGCGAGGACCTCATAGGCACCTCCGGATCCGTCGTCACCCCGATCCCGGCCGACGGCTACGGCGAGGTCCTGCTGCGACTCGCGGGCCAGACCGTGAAGTTCTCCGCCAAGAGCGCGGTACCGGTCGAACGCGGCGCCGAGATCTGGGTGGAGGCCACCCTGTCGACCACCTCGGTCACTGTCCGCCCCGTCGAGCGCTGACCTCCGCCGAGCCGCACGTCTGTCCACCACCCGAACGAGCTGCCACCCCGTCGGGGGGCAGGGGGGACCCTTCTCATGAGTCCAGTAGTGATCGCCGTCATCGGCATAGTCGTTCTCGTCGTACTCCTCGGCCTCGCAGTGATCACCCGGTACAAGGTCGCGGGCCCCAGCCAGGCCTTCATCATCACGGGCCGCCGCGGCAAGAAGTCGACCGACCCGGTGACCGGCCGTACCAGCATCGACAACAGCGGCCAGAAGGTCGTCGTCGGCGGCGGCGTCTTCGTCGTGCCGTTCGTCCAGCAGAAGTTCACCCTGGACCTCTCCAGCCGGCACATCCCCGTCGCCGTACGCGGAGCGGTCACCCTGCGCGGTGTGAAGTCCCACCTCGAAGGCGTCGCGATCGTCAAGGTCGGCGGCAGCGAGGACGCGATCCGCGCCGCCGCCCAGCGCTTCCTGCAGCAGCAGAACGGCATCGTCGGCTTCACCCAGGAAGTGCTCTCCGGCGCCCTGCGCGCGATCGTCGGCCGGATGTCGGTCGAGGACATCATCCGCGACCGCGCCGCGTTCGCCGGCCAGGTCGCCGAGGAGGCCGAGGCCAGCCTCTCCGGGCAGGGCCTGATCCTGGACGCCTTCCAGATCCAGGACATCACCACCGAGGGCTCCTACCTGGAGGACCTCGGCCGCCCCGAGGCCGCCCGCGCCAAGCAGGAGGCCGACATCGCCGAGGCCATCGCCCGGCGCGCCTCGGAGCAGGCCCGGCTGAAGGCGGCCGAGGAGATCGCCATCGCCGAGCGGACGTTCTACCTCAAGCAGGCCGAGATCAAGGCCGAGACGGCAGCCGCCACCGCCAAGGCCGACGCCGCCGGCCCCCTCGCCGAGGCAGCCCGCCAGCAGGAGGTCCTCGCCGAGCAGGAGAAGGTCGCCCAGCGCCAGGCCGCCCTGACCGACCGTGAGCTCGACACCAAGGTCCGCAAGCCCGCCGACGCCGCCCGCTACCAGGCGGAGCAGGAGGCCGAGGCCCGCCGCATCGCCCAGGTCAAGGAGGCGGAAGCCGACGCGGAGCGCTCCCGCCTGACCGGTCAGGGCGAGAAGCTCCACCGCTCGGCCCTCGCCGACGCCGTACGCATCGAGGGTGAGGCCGAGGCCGCCGCCATCGCCGCCAAGGGCTCGGCCGAGGCCGAGGCCATGCACAAGAAGGCCGACGCCTTCGCCCGGTACGGCGACGCGGCGGTGCTCCAGATGCTCGTCGAGGTGCTCCCGCAGGTCGTCGCCAAGGCGGCCGAGCCGCTGAGCGCCATCGACAAGCTGACGGTCATCTCGACGGACGGCGCCAGCCAGCTGTCCCGCACGGTCACGGACAACGTGGCCCAGGGCATGGAACTGCTGAGCTCGACCACGGGCGTCGACCTGGGCGCGCTGCTGGCGAACCTGAAGGGCAAGGCGGGCGGCACGCAGCCCGTACCGGCACCGGCCGCCCCGCAGCCCACGAACAACAAGATCGAGGTCACGGACTGACGCACCTCTGCTCCACTCCACCGTGCCCGGCGGCGATCCTTCACCGCCGGGCACGGTCGTGCAGTGGGCCTCATGGCGTCGGTCCACGGCAATCCCCCGTGCCGCGAGGAGCTCCGGTGCGCCGCTCCGACACCGCCCTGCCCGCTTCCGTGGCCGGTTTTCGTTGCCGGATAAGGTAATGGAAAGCTAAAAAGATCACCAAGCCGCGTCGCCGTACTGCCGCGCTCCTCGGGAGGAAGCCATGGGAACCCACCGCACATCGCTGCCAGGAGTCGGCGTTCAGTACGACTACACCACCGAGTCGGGACAGCACATCTCCGTGGTCGTGCACCACGACGGGCGGCGCTTCCTCGGGTTCTACGAGAAGGACGATCCTGATTCGTGCCTGCTCTCCGTGCCCCTGACCACCGCCGAGGCCACCGGGCTCGCGCATCTGATCGATGCCGCGCCGATCGACGCCGTGCGGACCGACGGGATCGATCTCGTCACCGAGCACATTCCGCTCGGGACCCGCTCCCCGTACGGCGGGCGGCTGCTCGGGGAGACCAGGGCGCGGACCCGGACGGGCGCGTCGATCGTGGCCGTTCTGCGTACGCACAGTGCGCATCCGTCGCCCGGGCCGGACTTCCGGCTGGCCATCGGGGACACGCTCGTTGTCGTAGGCACACGCGAGGGCGTCGACACGCTCTCCGAGATCATTGCGGAGGGCTGACCGTGCACGACACGACTGCACTGCTGGTGGAGCTCGGCTCCGTCATTCTCGGGCTCGGCATCATCGGGCGCTTCGCCGGGCGGATAGGTCTCTCGCCGATTCCGCTCTATCTGCTGGCCGGGCTGGCCTTCGGGGAAGGCGGTCTGCTGCCGCTCGGCGCCAGTGAGGAGTTCACCGCCATCGGGGCGGAGATAGGCGTCATCCTGCTGCTGCTCCTGCTCGGGCTCGAATACAGCGCGTCCGAACTCGTCACCAGTCTCAAGACGCAGTATCCGTCCGGGGCCGTCGACTTCGTCCTCAACGCGACGCCGGGTGCGATTGCCGGTCTGATGCTCGGGTGGGGGCCCGTGGGGGCCGTCGCACTGGCCGGGGTCACCTGGATCTCGTCGTCCGGCGTGATCGCCAAGGTGATGACCGACATGGGGCGGCTCGGTAACCGCGAGACACCCGTCATCCTCGGTGTCCTCGTCATCGAGGACCTCGCCATGGCCGTCTATCTGCCGCTGCTCACGGCGATGCTGGCCGGGGTCGGTCTGGCCGGCGGCAGCATCGCCCTGCTCATCGCGCTCGGGACCGTCGGGTTCGTGCTGTATCTGGCGCTGCGGCACGGGCGGCTCATCAGCCGTGCGGTGTCCTCCGACAACCCGGAGATGCTGCTGCTCGTCGTCCTCGGGCTCACGGTCCTGGTGGCCGGTGTGGCGCAGCAGTTGCAGGTGTCCGCGGCCGTCGGCGCGTTCCTCGTGGGGATCGCCCTGTCGGGCGAGGTCGCCGAGGGCGCGCGCAAGCTGCTGACGCCGCTGCGCGATCTGTTCGCCGCCGTCTTCTTCGTGTTCTTCGGTCTGTCCACCGACCCGGCGGAGATCCCGCCCGTACTGCTTCCGGCGGCGCTGCTGGCGATCGTCACCGTCTTCACCAAGATCGGCACCGGCTGGTACGCGTCGCGGCGGGCCGGAATCGGTCCGAGGGGCCGTTGGCGCGCGGGCGGCACGCTGGTCGCGCGCGGCGAGTTCTCGATCGTCATCGCCGGTCTGGCCGTGGCGACGGAGCCACGGATCGGGCCCATCGCCACCGCGTACGTGCTGATCCTCGTGATCGTCGGACCGCTCACCGCCCGCTGGACCGAGCCGGCCGCCTCCAGGATCCAGGCGATGCTGGCCGGCAGGGGGAAGAAGCCCGCACCGGCAGCGGTGAGCGGCGGGCCCATGCCCTCGCACGACGACCTCACGCCGGAGCACGCCGGGCGCGACGCCGACTGAGCCGCGGATGCCCAGGGGTGAGTCACCTCCCTGGGTATCCCCCGGGGCCACCGTGGGTGCCCAGGGGTGTGTCACCTCCCTGGGCACCCCCCGGCCACCGCCTCACCAGGGTCAGAGCTCCTTCGCCGGCCAGTCCAGCAGCCGGGCGCCGATCACCGCGGTCTGAAGCGTGTAGCGGTGCATCGGATCGGACGGGTCGGAGCCGGTCAGCTGGTGGATGCGCTCCAGCCGGTACGTCAGGGCGCGCACGCTCAGCGCCAGCCGGCGGGCCGTCTCGGCGGCGACACAGCCCGCGTCGAAATACACGGACAGCGTCTGCAGCAGCGGTTCCGCGCCGCCCCGGGCCTCCTGGAGCGGACCGAGCTCACTGCGCACCAGGTCGGCCATCGCCTGCCGGTCCCGCGTCAGCACCGGGTAGACCAACAGGTTCGCGGCGTACAGCACCGGCTCGTCGAGCCCCATCCGCTGCGCCAGATCGAGGGCGTCGAGCGCCTCGTCGTACGAGTGGACGACCCCGCCCGGGCCGCGGTGCGGGCGGCCGACCGCGACCTGGCCGCCGTCCGTCGCGGCATGCGCCTGCTTGGCGAAGTACCGCAGGACGTCCGGCTGACTGCCGGGCGCGATGCAGACCAGGCGCCCGTCCTTCGTGGTGAGCAGGATCTTCCGGCCGCTGAAGCGGGTGAGCAGCGCCGTCTCCACGCTGCGGGGCACGGTGTCGGTCTCGGTGTACGCCTCCGGCCCCGCCGCCACGGCAACGGCGTGCGCCCGCGAGAGCCGCAGCCCGAAGCGTGTGGCGCGCTCCGCGAGCCGGCCCAGGTCGCTGCGCCCGTACAGCAGGTCGTCGATGAACTCCCGCCGCGCCGCTTCCTCGCGCCGTACGGTGAGCCGCTGCGCCCGCTCGAAGCCCTCCGCGAAGGCGTCGATCGCCTGTTCCACCGCGGCCAGCACGGCATCGGTGGCGACCTCACCGGACCGGAGCGCCGTGCGCGGCCATGCGGTGCGGGTGGCCGACAGATGCAGATTCACCAGGGCGCGCAACTGGTGCCCGGCCTCCGCGGCCTCACGGCCCAGGGCGCGACGGGCCTCCAGCTCGTCGCGTGTGAGCCGTCGGCCGGTCTCCGCCACCTCGCCCAGAATGCGGGCATGGTCCCCCAGGAACTTCTCAGGGATCTCCGGATCTGCCACGGCGTACTCCTCCTGATGTTCCTGTACGAGAGGGCGCTGTCCTTTCTCCAACGCACACGGACAGGTGTCGGTGCCCGGCATCAGGATCTCCCAAAGATTGCCGGGTTCCGGCAATGCGGGGAAACAGCCCCCGCTGGCACGATCTCTTCAGCAACACACGGGGGACGCACGGGGGTTACGGGGGAAGCACGGGGGTCAGGGGGGAAGACCCGGCTGCTGCGGTGCCGTTCGCGGTGTCGCAGCGCCGGGCCCCGGTACGCCCGCCGCCACCCCGGGCCGTACAGGGGCGCGCAGCCTCGCAGGGGGTGAACCGGATGACCGAATTCCGTTCCGCAGCAGTCACCTTTCCCGCTGTTCTCTTCGGCGCCGCCCTGGTCGTCGTCGTCTGCTTCTGGCTGCTGGTGCCGGCCGGGGCCGTCGGCACCGACTCCTTCGACAGCGACCTCGACGCCGACGCGGCGGGCGTCGGCGGGGTACCGGTCGCCGTGTCCGCGTCGCTCGCCGTCGTCGTCGCCTGGGTCACCAGCCTGACGGGTTCGGTCCTGGTACAGCGCAGCGGTGTCAGCGGCACCGCGCGGTCCCTGCTCCAGGTCGCCGTACTGGCGGGGGCTCTGCTGATCGCCCGGGGGGTTGTCCGCATGCTCGTACGCCGCTTCCGCCTGTACTTCCCGGTAGAACCCCCTCCATCGCGGCAGGACTTCGTCGGGCAGGTCTGCACGATCCGTACGGATGGCGTCAGCGCCGGCTTCGGGCAGGCGGAGGTGGCGGCGGCGGCGGCCGACGGTTCCACCGCGATCGTGCAGGTCCGGCAGCCGGTGCCGCCGTCCGGTCCCGGTGAGGTGCTCGCAGCGGGCAGTGCGGGGCTTCTCTACGCGTACGACGCCGCGGGCGAGTTCTTCCGGGTCTCGACGTACGACGACGCACTCGGCCCGCGACCGCTGCCGCGCAAGGCCGGCTGACGGGCCTCACCGTCCGGCATCCACGGGCCCGGCCCCGACGGCGACCCCATGACGCGTGCGGTGGCCGCGCCGGGGCTGCCCGCCAACCACAGCCGCGGCCCCCGCTCCGCTCATCGCGGATGATCGGGAATCGAGAGAGGACAAGGCATGCTGGGTTTCGTGCCCCCACTTCCTCAGCAGCCCCAACGCCCCACCATCAGCGGTCACATGGTGGTCTGCGGCGACGACACACTCGCCCGGCGGCTCGCCGTGGAGCTGCGTTACGTGTACGGGGAGCGGGTCACACTGCTGCTCCCGCCCGGGCGCGACACCAGCCGTCCCGATCTGCCACTGACCCAACGCGCCAGGGCTGCAGCCCTGTTCGGCCGGATGTCGGCGGCGATGAACCGCAACGGCGCGGCGGGCGGGACCGGTGACGGCGACACCAACGCCGGGGTCGAGGCCGTACGCATCATCGAGGCGCACGAGCCCTCCGACGACGTGCTGGAAGAGGCGGGCGTCGACCGTGCTGCCGCGCTCGCGCTGGTCTACGACGACGACGAGCGCAACATCCGGGCCGCCCTGACGGCCCGTCGCCTCAATCCGCGCCTGCGACTGGTCATCCGGCTCTACAACCGCAAGCTCGGCCAGCACCTGGAGACCCTGCTCGACCAGGCCGCGGCCGTCGCGATGCCTGGGCTCGACCCGGCCGCCCTGGACGCCTCCACGACCGTCCTGTCCGACGCCGACACCGCCGCCCCCGCCCTGGCCGCCACCGCGCTGACCGGCAGCAGCAAGGTCATCCAGGCCGAGGGCCTGCTCCTGCGCGCCGTCGAGCGCACTCCGCCCCGGCAGGGCGAGCTCGCCGACCCCGGCCTGTGCACGCTGGCCCTGCTCTCCTCCACCACCCATGACCCGGCGGGCACCGAGGGCTCCGACAGCAGCGGCGACGAAGGCCCCCAACTCCTGCCCGACCATGCGACGGTGGCCGCTGCCACCGGCAGGGGCACGGTCGTCCTGGAAGCCATCAGCCAGGCGGGACCCGACCGCACACCCACGCGGATGGGCGGCAGGGGCGCACCGCTCGGCCACATCTTCTCGCGCCGGCTGCGCTGGTCGGCGGCGGGCGTCGCGACGGCCGTCGTGGCCCTGGCCGTCGCCTCGGTCGTCACCACCGGCGACAGCCCCGTACACGCCGCCTATCTGACCCTGCTCGACCTGCTCGCCATGGGCGACCCGGCGGACGGGGACAAGGACCCGGCGTCCCGCCAGATCATCCAGCTCCTCTCCGGAACGGCCGGGCTCCTCCTCCTGCCCCTGCTGGTCGCCGGCGTCCTGGAGGCGTTCGGCTCGCTGCGCACCGCTTCGGCGCTGCGCCGCCCACCGCGCGGCCTGTCCGGCCATGTCGTGCTCCTGGGCCTCGGCAAGATCGGTACGAGGGTCCTCGTACGGCTCCGCGAGCTGGACATCCCCGTTGTCGTCGTCGAGGAGGACCCTGAGGCGCGAGGTATTCCGCTGGCCCGCAGCATGCACATCCCGACAGTCATCGGCGATGTCACCCAGGAAGGTGTCCTGGAGGCGGCCAAGATCCGCCGGGCCCACGCCCTGCTGGCCCTGACCAGTGTCGACACGACGAACCTCGAAGCCGCCCTGTACGCCCGCTCGGTGAAGCCGGACCTGCGGGTGGCGCTGCGCCTGTACGACGACGAGTTCGCCACCGCCGTCTACCGCACCCTGCGCACGGCCCACCCACAGGCCCTGACCCGCTCCCGCTCCGTCTCCCACCTGGCCGCCCCGTCGTTCGCGGTCGCCATGATGGGCCGGCAGATCCTGGGCGCGGTGCCGGTCGAACGCAAGGTCATGCTGTTCGCCGCCCTGGAGGTGGGTGGTCACCCGCAGCTGGAGGGCCACACCGTGGAGCAGGCATTCAGACCGGGATCCTGGCGCGTCCTTGCTCTGGACGCCACCCCGCCGGCCGACCTCCGCCCGGATCCGGCCGCCGTCCCCCCGTACGGCCCGTCCGGCTCCGACGTCACGGGCCGGCCGTCCGGCCTGGTCTGGAACCTGCATCCGGGCTATGTGCTGCGGCCGGAGGACCGGGTGGTGATCGCGGCGACCCGGCGCGGTCTGGCAGAGCTGCTGCGCAGGCAGCGCTCGATGCACCGTCTGTGAACACACAGGCCGGTGGGCCCGGGGCGATCGTCCCGGGCCCACCACCGCGAGCCGGCTCCGCTAGCGGGGCGTGCCCATCGCCTCGCGCACCTCGTCCAGCGTCGCCTCGGCGATCGCGTTCGCCCGCTCGTTGCCCGCGCGCAGCACCGACCGTACGTAGGCCATGTCCTGCGCGTAGTCCGCGCGGCGGGCCCGGATCGGGGCCATCGTCGAGTTGACCGCGTCCGTCACCGTCCGCTTGAGCGCGGCACCGCCACCGTTTCCGATCTCCGCGGCCACGTCGTGCGGGGCACGGCCGAGGCACAGCGCGGCCAGCAGCACCAGGCCGGCCACGCCGGGCCGCCGCTCGGGCTCGTACGTGATGTGCCGCTCGGCATCGGTGGTCGCGCCCTTGATCAGCCGGGCCGTCTCGTCGGCGTCCGCGCCGAGGGTGACGGAGTTGTTCCGGCTCTTGCTCATCTTGGTGCCGTCGGTGCCGAGCAGCAGGGGTGCGGCGGAGAGCAGCGCGTCGGGTTCCGGGAAGACCGCCCCGTACCGCTCGTTGAAGCGGCGGGCGACGGTGCGGGTGATCTCCAGATGGGGCAGCTGGTCCTGCCCGACGGGTACGAGGTTGCCCTTGCAGAACAGGATGTCGGCGGCCTGGTGCACCGGGTAGGTGTACATGAGCCCGCTGACCGCGGCCTGCCGGGAGTGGGCGATCTCGTCCTTCACGGTGGGGTTGCGGCCGAGCTCGGCGACGGAGACAAGGGAGAGGAACGGCAGGAGGAGCTGGTTGAGGGCCGGTACGGCACTGTGGTTGAAGACCGTCGTGCGGGCAGGGTCGATCCCGATGGCCAGATAGTCCAGCAGCAGCCCCTCCACATGCTCGGTGAGCCGCTCGGCGACGTCCCGGTCGGTGAGGGCCTGGTAGTCGGCGATGAGGACGAAGACGTCCACTCCGAGGTCCTGGAGGCGCACCCGGTTGTGGAGGGTGCCGAAATAGTGCCCGAGGTGAAGGGCCCCGGTGGGCCGGTCACCGGTGAGGACCCGGAAGCGGCTTGGATCCTGCGCGAGCTGTTCCTCCAGCTCGGCAGCGCGGCGCTGAGCGGGACCGAGCGGCAGGGCGGGGCCGACGGGCAGGTCTGTGATGGTCACGGGGCTCTCCTCGCTGATCGCGTGTGTGCGTGGAGGACGGCCCGCCGAAGGACATCAGGGCAGCAAAAAAGGGCCGTCCATATCGAACGGCCCTGGTTCCGTGCAGATGAAGGCGGCCGCTCCTAGGAGGAGCGCCACCAGTTTCGGCACAGGACGGAGGTCATACGTCCACTGTAGCGGGCACCCGGTGCCTGATCACGGCACTTGCAGTTCCCGAGGGCCTCTCGGCAGGGCGTCCCGACCGCCGGCGGTCCCGGCCGGACGGTCACTTGTCCGCGTGGCCGCCCGCACAGACACGGTCATTTGTCCGCGTGGCCGCCCACATAGACACGGTCATTTGTCCGCGTGGCCGCCCACATAGAACAACAGCATGATGAACCCGGCGAAAAGGTGCGTCGCGAAGACGTAGACGAAGACGCGCAGGGCGACACCGCGCTCCTTCCAGCTCTCGCTCTCGCTCATGACTCACCTCTCTCCCGGTGTCCGCGACGGGCTCGTCCCCAGCGTACGCAGCCCGGGGTGAGGGCGGCCCGGAGCCTGCGGAATAGGGGGGCGGGGTCTCCCGTTGTAGGGTGTGTTCAGATAGTTCAACGTTCAACCAAGCTGAAGGCGGGCGCCATGCAGTTCGGGATCTTCACCGTCGGGGACGTCACCACGGACCCCACGACCGGTACGACGCCGAGCGAGAACGAGCGGATCAAGGCGACCCTCGCGATCGCGCTCAAGGCCGAGGAGGTGGGCCTGGACGTCTTCGCCACCGGTGAGCACCACAACCCGCCGTTCGTCCCGTCCTCGCCGACGACCACGCTCGGCTACATCGCCGCCCGCACCGAGAAGCTGATCCTGTCGACCTCCACGACCCTGATCACCACCAATGACCCGGTGAAGATCGCGGAGGACTACGCCACGCTCCAGCACCTCGCGGACGGCCGGGTCGACCTCATGATGGGCCGCGGCAACACCGGGCCGGTCTACCCCTGGTTCGGCAAGGACATCCGCCAGGGCATCCCGCTCGCGGTCGAGAACTACGCGCTGCTGCACAAGCTGTGGCGCGAGGACGTCGTCGACTGGGAGGGCACGTTCCGTACGCCGCTCCAGTCCTTCACCGCGACCCCCCGCCCGCTGGACGGCGTCCCGCCGTTCGTCTGGCACGGTTCCATCCGCTCGCCGGAGATCGCCGAGCAGGCCGCCTACTACGGCGACGGGTTCTTCCACAACAACATCTTCTGGCCCCTGGAGCACACGAAGAAGATGGTCGACCTCTACCGCCGGCGCTACGCCCACTACGGACACGGCACCGCCGAGCAGGCCATCGTGGGCCTCGGCGGCCAGGTGTTCATGCGGAAGAACTCGCAGGACGCGGTACGGGAATTCCGCCCGTACTTCGACAACGCGCCGGTCTACGGGCACGGGCCCTCCCTGGAGGACTTCTCGGAGCAGACCCCGCTGACCGTCGGCTCCCCTCAGGAGGTCATCGAGCGGACCCTGTCCTTCCGCGAGCACGTCGGCGACTACCAGCGCCAGCTGTTCCTGATGGACCACGCGGGGCTGCCGCTCAAGACGGTCCTGGAGCAGCTCGACATCCTCGGCGAGGAGGTCGTACCCGTGCTGCGCAAGGAGTTCGCCAACCTGCGCCCGGCCGGCGTGCCGGACGCGCCCGTCCACCCCGCGGTCACCGCCGCCCGTAAGGCCGCAGCCGCCACCGAGGAGGTCTGAACACCGTGTTCGCCACCGCACCCCTGAAGATCGTCGCCGTCGCGGCCGGGCTGAGCAGCCCCTCGTCCACCCGGCTGCTGGCGGACCGGCTCGCCGAGGCCGCCCGCGAGCGGCTGGCGGCCGACCAGGACCGCCGGATCGACGTACAGATCGTCGAGCTGCGCGATCTCGCCGTCGACATCGCGAACCACCTCGTCACCGGTTTCCCGCCGAAGGATCTCGA
This sequence comes from Streptomyces sp. NPDC060035, assembly GCF_042736635.1. NCBI lineage: Bacteria > Bacillati > Actinomycetota > Actinomycetes > Kitasatosporales > Streptomycetaceae > Streptomyces > Streptomyces sp. NPDC060035. Next base: position 95,576 of record NZ_JBHWVO010000005.1, on the reverse strand, counting down.
GGCGGCGATCGACGCCGTGACCGGGGCGGACGGCCTGATCACCGTGACGCCGGTGTTCACCGCCTCATACAGCGGGCTGTTCAAGTCCTTCTTCGACCTGATCGACAACACCGCCCTGACCGGCAAGCCCGTCGTCGTCGCGGCAACCGGCGGCACGGCCCGGCACTCGCTGGTCCTCGAGCACGCGATGCGCCCGCTCTTCGCCTATCTGCGGGCGGTCGTCCTGCCGACGTCCGTGTACGCGGCGTCGGAGGACTGGGGCTCGTCCGGCGACGAGTACACCGAGGGGCTGCCCTCCCGGATCCGCCGCGCGGGAGGCGAGCTCGCCTCCGCAGTCATGGGGCGGACCGTCTCCGGGGCGTCGCGGTCGCTCACCCTCGACGACGGCGAGGACGCGGTCGTGCCGTTCGAGCAGCAGCTCGCGGGCCTGCGGATCGCCTGAACGGGACACCTGGGGCCTCTCGTCCGGCCCATGGGCCCCAAATGTCTGGTTTGGTTAGAGTTATGACGAATGGACGCATGGTGACATGCGGGCCGGATGTGAGCGGACCGAACTGGAGGCAGACATGGGCAGGATCGTCGTGGGCGTGGACGGCTCGAATGCGTCGATCAAGGCGCTGCGCTGGGCCGTGCGCCAGGCCGAACTGACCGGTGACACGGTCGAGGCGGTCAACAGCTGGGAGTACCCCGCGTCCAGCTGGGCGTCCATGATGCCGGGCATGCCGGAGGACTTCGATCCGCAGGCCGTGGCGACCGTGGCCCTCACCGAGGCACTGGAGGAGGCTCTCGGTGCCGTAGGCGCGGCGGCGATCAGCAAGGTCGTCGTGATCGGCAACCCGGCACAGTCCCTGCTGGACCGGGCGGCGGACGCGAATCTGCTGGTCGTCGGCGCGCGCGGCTACAGCGGCTTCAAGGCGACCCTGCTGGGCTCGGTCAGCCTCCACGTCACCCAGCACGCCCCGTGCCCGGTCACCGTCGTCCGCGACTAGGGGGTGTCCGCGAAGGACCTCTCCTGCGGACCACGGGCGGGCCACCCACGCGGTGGCCCGCCCGTTTCCGTGGCCTGACGGAATCAGACCTGGGAGGTGACGTGGTCGATCACCCGGCCGAACTCCTTCGTGGGCGAGAAGTCCACGATCTCGCAGTCCTCCAGCGCCTCGGGGGCATGGCCGGGAGGCCAGTAGAACGCCTGCCCCTCCTCGTAGACCTCGTACGACTGGGAGTCCGCGCCGGTCCGCAACTTCAGCCTGCCCTTGAGGAGATAGCCCCAGTGGGGGCAGGGGCACAGGTCGTCCGGCATGCCCGTGAGCGCCGGGCCCATGTCCGTGCCCTTGGAGAGACGGACGAAAGCGACCGTCAGGTCTCCCCCGATCTCCTTCATACGCAGTTCGGCGTCCTCGCCCTCGATCGCGACGGGGGTCTCGTTCCATGTCGTAGCCGTCATGGCTCCTCCAGGGCTCCTCAGGGCAGGTCCCTGTCCCTGTTTCCAGTCCGGTCCCGGCCGGTACGGGGTGCGACGGGAGGAGCACGGCTCCAATTCCGGAGCGTCACTTCCGGTTGTAGAGCCGCATCGTCACCGTGCCGAACACCACGACGAACAGGGCCTACCAGCCCAGCGACCAGGCGATGTCCGTCGCCGGCCGGTTACCGGCCATGAGCTCCCTGACCGCCGTGGCCACGTGGGTGACCGGGCTGTTGTTCACGAAGGCCTCCAGCAGCTGTGCCGACCTGGTCCGGGCCGCGGGCTTGGAGTGCCCGAGCAGCCGGCCCAGCAGCACCAGGTTCTCCGTGCCGGTCAGGTCCTCGTCGACCGAGGCGTACTGCCCCGTGAGACTGACCCGGCTGCGGACCGCGTCGGCGTCCTTCACGACGTCGTGGCCGAAGACCCGTGCCCGGCCCGCGTCCGGGCGCAGCAGCGTCGCCAGCATCCGTACGGCGGTGGTCTTCCCCGCACCGTTGGGTCCGAGGACGCCGTAGACGGTGCCGGTGGGAACGGCGAGATCGACGCCGTCCACCGCACGGTTGTCGCCGAAGACTTTCACCAGCCCCGTGGTCTCGATGGCCAGTTCAGTACTCATGGTCCGTTCCTTGTCGAGAATGTCGAGGGAGTCGGGTGAGCCGAGGTGCCGAAGGTGTCGCGGGGGCGGGGACCGGGTGCAGGGCCACGACGGCACGGGAGCACCGCGGCACGGGGGAGGTCAGAAAGCACGGCGATGTCAGAAAGGAGCGTGGCCACCAGGTCCGATCTGGCGGCCACGCCCCGGTCCGGAGGGACGCGGCGCTCAGTCCTCCCGCGTGTAGTAGATGTAGAAGGCGGTACAGAACATCCCTGCCCCGACCACCAGTCCGAGGATCGCCGACGACAGCACGCTGTTGTCGTTCAGGCTGTAGAGGAAGCCGATCCCGACCGCGGTCAGCGCGCCGTACGCCGCCGCCCGCAGCTCGCGCGGCAGGGCGTGACGGACCCGTCCCAACGCGAAACACAGCACGGCCAGAGCCACTCCGGAGACGACACCGAGCCAGATCTGCCCGCCGGTGGTCGCGCCGCCGTCCCGTCGGATGAAGAAGGCCCAGAAACCGAAGATCACACCCAGCGTGAGGGGCAGCGCCCAGGCGAGCGCACCGTGCGTCCGCCCTGCCGGTGTGCGGGCATGCGTGCGTCCACGCGTCGGCATCGTTGCGTGAGTGGCCATGGCGGACAGCTCCTTCCCTCGCCCCCGTCCTCCGTCCCTCCAGAGCACACCCGACCGCGCCGACCGGCAACTCGAATGGTCTACGGCCCGGAGCGGCGCGGCCCCGGACGGGATTGTCTGGATGGTGTGCGGACCTATCTCTCAGCGGCTCTGTCGGCAGTACTGCTGGTCCTGCTTGCCGTGCTGGTCCCGGTGAGCGCGCTCTCCGCGTGGGTCGACCTGGAGCTCGACGACACCGACCGGTATCTGGCCGCCGTCTCCCCGCTGGCCTCCGACCCCGATGTCCGGAACACCATCGCCACTCTGGTCACCGACGAGGCGATGAGGAACATCGACGTCGGCCCGCTCCAGGAGACCGTGGAGCAGTTCCTGCACGAGACCGTCCTATCGTTCACCACGACCGATACCTTCCAGCGGGCCTGGGACACCGCGAACCGAACGGCCCACAAGGCCGTGACCGCCGCGCTGCACGGGGACAGCGGGCAGGCGGTGATCATCGATCTGGCGCCGGTGATCGAGCAGGTAAAACAGGAACTGGTGAAATCCGGCGTGCCGTTCGCCGATCAGGTCCCGGTCCGGAACACCGCGATCACGGTGCTCCCCGCCGACCGGGCGGACGATCTGCGGAGCTCGTTCCAATGGCTGCGCCACTGCAGCGTCTGGCCGGCCGTGGGGACGGTGGTGCTCCTCGTCCTGGTGGTGGGTCTCGCGCTCGTACGGGGAGGAATGAGGGCCGGGCTGGGCGCCGCCGCCGTGGTGGGCGGCGGATTCGTGCTCGGCGCGATCGTGCTGCGCATTCTGGTCGCGGTGGGCCGCGACCGGGTGCTGGAGGAGGTTCCGGGCAGCGACCGGGACGCGGCCGCCGCCGTGTACGACGCGCTGACCGCTTCGCTGCGGACGACGGTGTGGATCGTGATCGTGGTGGGAGCGGTCCTGGTGATCGGCGGATCGGCGGGACGGTTCGTGTCGGCGCGGAGGAACACGCGGAGGAACACGGGGCGGTAGGAGGGGGACTCCGGCCCGCCCGCTCCGACATGCGCGGGTGCGTGGGCCGGGCGACAGTGGGACTCGTCAGAGCAGGGGGCGACTGGGAGGTCTGCCGGATGCGAGCCATCGCTGTCAGCGCTTTCTGTGCGGAGCCCTGTCTCGTCGAGGTACCGAAGCCCGATCCCGGCGCGGGCGACGTACGGGTGAAGATCGAGTACGCGGCGCTCAACCCGCTCGACTGGCAGACCGCGGACGGCGCCCTGGACGGGGTTGCTCCGCACACCTTCCCGCTGATCATCGGAGTCGACTTCGCGGGCCGGGTGGACATGATCGGCAGCGGTGACAACCGCTTCCGGGTGGGTGACCCCGTCTTCGGCCGGGTGACGGCGCCCCCCGTCGGGCGCTGCGGGGCGTACAGCGAGTACGTGTCCGTGCCGCAGGACTCCCCGATCGCCCTGGTACCGCGCGAACTGCCGCTCCGGATCGCGGCGGCGCTCCCTTCCGCCGCAACGGCTGCCGCGCAGATTCTGGGGAACACGGCGGTCCGCAGCGGCCGGAGCCTGCTGATCATCGGCGCGGCGGGCGGCGTCGGCAGCTTCCTGACCCAGCTCGCCGCGGCACGGGGCATCGGGGTCGTCGCGGCGGTACGGGGCGAGGAGGAGAAGCGGATGCGGGCGTTCGGCGCTGCCGCCTCCGTCGATACGACCACCGGTCCCGGCGCTCTGGGCGCGGCGGTACGGGAGGTGTACCCGAACGGTGTCGACGCGCTCGTCGACCTGGTCTCCACCGACCCGGCCGCCTTCGCCGCGCATGCCGCGCTGGTGCGCGACGGCGGTGTCGCCGTCACCACGCGGTCAGTGGCGGGCCCGCCCGGCGTCGCGCGGGTCGCCTTCCGGCTCGCCCCGACGGCCGAGCTGCTCGACTCACTGGCCGCCGGAGCCGTGCGGGGAGAGCTGGCCGTGCCCGTGGACACCGAACTTCCTCTGGAGAAGGCCCCTCAGGCGCTCGCCCAGAACCGTGCGGGCGGAGCGCGCGGAAAGACCGTCTTCGTCATCTGAAGCCGGTCCCCGCCGGGCAGGGCCGGCACCCGGCGCATGGGGCGAGGTCCGCCCCTCCGAAGAGGCGGGAGGACTACCGGAGCCGGCGGACCGGCCGCCGCCGGTCGGACACTACGACGGGCCCGGTCCGCGCTCCTGGAGGCGTTCCATCTCCCGGCGGTCGCGCTTGGTCGGGCGGCCCGCGCCACGGTCGCGGACCGGGACCTGGACCGCGGCCTCGCGCGGCGGCGGGGGCGGGCTGTTGTCGACGAAGCACTCGGCCGCGACCGGGGGGCCGACACGCTTCCTCACGATCTTCGAGACGACCACGATCCGGTCCCGGCCCGCATGCCGAAGCCGTACCTCGTCGCCCGTGTGCAGCGCCTGGGCGGGCTTGGCCCGCTCGCCGTTGACCCGCACATGCCCCGCCCGGCAGGCGGCAGCAGCCTGCGACCGGGTCTTCGTCAGCCGGACCGACCAGATCCAGACGTCGACCCGGACACTTCCCTCCGCCTGCGGCGCCTCACCGGAAACCATGCACCCGACTCTAATGCGGTGAGGCGCCCCGGACGGGTCAGGAAGCGAAGTCGCCGATGACCTCACTCATCTCGTAGCTGTACAGCTCGCGCTTGCACACCCGGCACTTGCTCGGGGCGTGCTCGCTCAGCGACCACAGCTTCGGGGTGAAACCGTCGCCCCGGCCATGGGCCAGATACAGGTCCTCGGGACCGTAAGAGCTCTGCAGGATCTTCGGGTTGGCGACGAGCTCCGAGGTGCCGTCGACGGACTGCGGGGTTGCCTGCAGCAGGCGCCCGTTGGCGTAGGCGTTGCTGCGGTGGAAGTACCACTTCCCCTCGTACCGCATGACGCCCTGGATCTTGTGCCAGAGGTCCTCGCCGCCGAAGGTTCCGGTGTCCGGCAGCCCGTAGGCGAGATCCGCCTGCGCGGTCGTGCCCGCCGCGCCTTCGACCGCGGCGGTCAGGGCGGTCATCGGGTACGTGCCGACGCGGCCGTGACTGGAGCCGCCGTTGTTGAAGTTGCAGTACTCCCCGAGGAGCAGGTGGTCGTCACCGGTCCGGTCGAGCGAGATGTACGAGGCCTTCGGGCGGCCCGTCGCGTAGCACTGGTTGCCGCTGGTTGCGCCGCCGTTCTTCGCCGCGGTGAACGCCAGCGTGGCGACCTGGGGCATCACGTACCGGTAGCCGTATCCGTACCAGACGTTGTTCTGGCGGCCGATCCGCTTCGTGTCCGTGACGTCACTGACCAGCCCGTCCGGCGTCGGGTCGTCGACAGCGGTGTCGTTGTCCGGGTTGAGGTCCATGATCGTGCGCAGATCGAAGACCCGCATGCCGTTGGCGGTGTCTGCGACGTACAGGTGGTCGCCGTACCAGACCATGCCGCCCGCGTGGATGCCGTTCTGCGCCTTGCAGGAAGCCGTCACGCCGGAGGTGGCGGTGCACGTCCCCTCGCGTGCGTGCAGCGCGGCGAAGGAAATGTGGTCCTTGGAGTTCAGGTACGGCCACACCAACAGCACATGGCGGTACTTCTGGGTGGCCTGGTTGAAGAAGCTGACCCGGACGCCCTTCTCGTTGCAGGCATCGGAAGCGGAGTCCTGGACGCAGTTGTCACGGCCCGACGCGTTGTCGCTCCGGCCCGGATTCTCCGCGTCGTACCCCGCCACGGCGATGGGCTCCGCGTTCGACGTGCCCCCGTCCTCGTCCTCCTGCGCGTCCGAGACACCGGTGATCGCCTGCGGGACCCACTCCGAGGAGGTCGCGTCGTCGTTCTCCCAGCAGACGCGGGGGGCCGCGAGCAGATCGGGGCCGTAGATACCCGCGCTGCCGCAGGCATTGTTCCAGGGCGCGTCCCGGTTGGCCTGCTCCATGAGTGCGGTGAGGCCCTGCTCGGGCAGTGCGGCTTCCAGCTTGCCGACCAGGCCGGTGATGCTCGGGCCCGTCGCGAGAGTGAAGTCACCGGGTCGCCCCGGGACCACGGCCTGTGCGTCGGCGCCGTCCCTCGCCGAGGGCGAGGAGCCCGTCCCGGCGAGGTCGTCCTGTTCACCCTCGGGCACGTCCTCGAAGCCGTCGTCCGGCATGCCCTCGTGGCCGTCGTCCGGCATGCCCTCGTGGCCCGGTGCGGGGTCGTCGGCCGCCACCGGGTAGGGGCCGGCGGGTACGGCGGTGGCGGCCGTGGCGCCGGCCGCCGGTACGAGCGCGGACAGCAGCGCCCCTGCTGCCACGACACAGGCCGCGAGGCGTGTTCTGCGGGACGGATGTCTCATGTGGGGGCCCTTCGTGAGATCGCTTGCGTGTCGACCGCATTGCTCCTGACTGTTCGTCAGCCCCACCGGCCGCACACGCTAGCAATGCAACTCGGGCCACCGCACGCACATGTGAACGACGCGCATCAGGCCCGCACCCCCATGGGCGCAGGCCTGATGTCACCGGATGCACCGTGCACCGTGTGGCAGGTGTCCTGGATCCGGATCCAGGGATCCCGGACTGCCCGAATCAGATGCCGATGTCGCTGCCGTCCTTGCGCCAGACGGCGACGACGGACGGCCGGACGATCCTGCCGGGTCCGTCCGGCCAGGTGCTCGCCGGCTTCTCGACGGACGCGCCGTCGATCTCGCCCGGGTGCTGCACGGCCACCAGGACCCGTCGGTCCTGGATCACCGGTCCGCAGGTCTCTGCGCCGGACGGCACGGTCAGGAACTGCTTCAGTTCACCCCGCCGCTCGCCCTGCGTCGCGACACCGAACAGGCCGTCGTGCGAGCCGAGCTGAGCGCCGTCCGTGGAGATCCACAGGTTGCCGTGGTCGTCGAAGGCCACGTTGTCCGGGCAGGAGATCGGACTGACCTTGTCCTTGGGGAATCCGGCGAAGTACGTCGACGGGTCGTTCGGGTCACCCGCGACGAGGAAGAGCCGCCAGGCGAAACCGTCGCCCGCCGGGTCGTCCCAGTTCTCCGCGAGCTCCAGGATCTGGCCGTGCTTGTTGGCGTTGCGCGGGTTGGCCTCGTCGGCGCCGGCCTTGCCCGCCTTGCCGCGGTCGGTGTTGTTGGTGAGGGCGATGTAGACGCGGCCGGTGCGCGGTGAGGGCTCGACGTCCTCGGGGCGGTCCATCTTGGTGGCGCCGACCTTGTCGCCCGCGAGACGCGTGAAGACGTACACCTCCTCCGCGGTCATGCCGGGCACGTGCGAGGTGGTGCCCGTGGCGAGCGGGATCCAGACGCCGCTGCCGTCGAACTCGCCGTCGGAGGGGAGCTTGCCCGTGCCGTCGAACTCCGCGGACGGGGAGTCGCCGGACAGCTTGGCGACGTACAGCGTGCCCTCGTCCAGCAGGGTGAGGTTGTGCTCGCGGGCGGCCCGCGAGTTCCCCTTCTTCATCTTCTTGCTGGAGACGAACTTGTAGAAGTAGTCGAACCGCTCGTCGTCGCCCATGTAGACGACGGGGCGGCCGTCGGTGGTCAGCCGCGGCTGGGCCGCCTCGTGCTTGAAGCGGCCGAGCGCGGTCCGCTTGCGGGGGACGGAGTCGGGGTCGTACGGGTCGAGCTCGACGACCCAGCCGAAGCGGTGCGCCTCGTTGGGCTCCTGAGCCAGGTCGAAGCGCTTGTCGAAACGCTCCCACTTGCGCTCCGTGGTGCTCGTCGCGATGCCATAGCGCTTGTCCGTGTCGCTGGAGCCGTTGGCGAAGTACTGGTTGAAGTTCTCCTCGCCGTGCAGCGTGGTGCCCCACGGGGTGGTGCCGCCCGCGCAGTTGTTGAGCGTGCCGAGGACCTTGCGGCCGGTGCGGTCGGCGGAGGTACGCAGCAGAGGGCTGCCCGCGGCCGGGCCGGTGACCCTGAACTCGCTGGTCGCGGTGAGGCGGCGGTTCAGCGGGTGGCGGCTGACCGGACCGAGCCTGCCGGTGCGGTTCTCCTCCTGGACCACGACCACGGAGAGTCCGTGCGCGGCCCAGGCGATCTCGACCTGCTCACGGGTCGGGTTGGCCGGATCGTATCCACGGAACATCAGGATCTCGTCCGTGTACTCGTGGTTGGCGACCAGTATCTGACGGCCGCGCTCGCCGGGGAGCGGGAGCAGGGAGAGGAAGTCGTTGTTGTAACCGAACTGGCCCGCCTGTGCCTTCGCCGACTGCTTGTCCGGGTCGAAGGCGGGGGCGCCGCGCAGGATCGGCTCGCCCCAGCGGATCACCACGTTCTGGCTGTAGCCGTCCGGGACGGTGACCTTGTCGTTCTTGTTCGGTGCCACGGGTGCAAACCGCAGGCCACGAGCGCCCGAAGGAGTGTTCTGGTGCGGGAGCTTCGGCTTGTGGCCGTGGCCCGCGAGCGCTGCGGCCTCGGCCTGCGGAGCGCCCGGGCCGGTGAGGGCGGCGGTTCCGGCGGCAGCGGCGACGGTCACGACCGCGGCGGCGCGCATCATCGACCGGCGCGACAGGGCACCGGCGATGATGTCGCCGGCGTACTCGTTTCCGCTGGTGTTCGGTATCTCCTGGAAGCAGGCGTCACCGCAGCGGTAGCGGCACGTCAGCGCAGAGCGCCCGCCCTGGTGCGAGCCGATGAGCGGCAGCAGATTGCGCACGTTGTTCGTCCCTCCTTCTGTGTGTCCTGCGTGACGGTAGGTGTGCATCCACGCGATATGAGGGACTGCCTGTGAACGCGGGGTGAAGTCCGGGCCACTGCTGTCCGTTCAGGGCTCGGTTGGGGCTCGGTTGGAGCTCGGTTGACACAGGGGCGGGCCGCGCCACCGAACGGCCGGATCCGGCCGCTAACCTTACGTATCCGCCCTGGCCAGGGATCAATTCCCGCAGTACGGACATTTATCGCCACCAACTCATGCGAAAGGCCTCGCCCATGGGCATTCGGAGCTTGCTGCGCAAGGTGTTCGGCCGCACGGAGCAGGACGAGCCGACCACGGCCACCGTCCCGCCCCAGGCCGAGCGCACCCAGCCCACGGAGCCGGAGCCGGAGACCAGCACTTCGGCGGCCGAGCCCGTTAAGGCCTCGGTACCGGCACCGGCCTCCTCCTCTTCGGCGCGGTCCACCGCGGACGGGGAGAACGGACTGGCATCGGATCTGGTGGCGGAGGCCTTCGACAAGGCGGCCACCACCACGTCCACTTCAGCCTCCGGGCCCAGGCCGACGGTTCCGGCCCAGGGGTCGGCTCGCGACGCCAAGCCGGTCGCGGCGGCCACCGCCGCCGCGGACGAACCGGCCCCGGCGGCCGAGACGGCTGCCCCGGCGCCGATCACGATCGACTTCGACGCGGAGCCGGAGCCGGAGCCCGCTGCGGTCGCTGAGACCGCTGCGGTCGCTGAGACCGCTGCGGTCGCTGAGCCGGCCAAGACCGCTGAGACCGCTGAGGTCGCCGAGCCGGCCGAGGCGGAGATCGCACCGGAGCCGGTCGCCGAGGTCGCTGAGCCCGCTGAGGTCGTCGAGCCGGCCAAGACCGCTGAGGTCGCCGAGCCGGCCGAGGCGGAGATCGCACCGGAGCCGGTCGCCGAGGTCGTCGAGGCCGAAGCCGTCCCGGAAGCCCCGGCCGCCGAGCCGGTCGCCGAGCCCGAGGCCGCCACCGAGCCCGAGGCGACACCCGAGGTCGTGGCGGAACCCGCTGCGGAGACCACGCCGGCCGAACCGGCCGCCGAAAAGCCGGTCGCAGCGGCCGCCGAAAAGCCGGTCGCCGAGCCGGACCCGGTCACCGAGGCCCCCAAGGCCGCCCCGGCCTCCCCCGCCGAGCCGGTCACCGAGGCCGAGTCCGCACCCACGGGCGCGGCCTCCGTCGGCGGCAGGCCCGCCGTCGCCCTCGCCCGGGTCAAGACCGCCGCACCCCAGCTCGTCGCCCCCTACAAGGCGGCACAGGCAGGGCTCAAGGCGCACGGACTCACCGGCCTCCGGGCAGGCGTCTACCTGGTGCTCGACCGGTCGGGTTCGATGCGGTCGTTCTACAAGGACGGCAGCGCACAGCACCTGGGCGACCGCACCCTGGCACTCGCCGCGCACCTGGACGAGAACGCCACCGTGCCCGTCGTCTTCTTCTCGACCGACATCGACGGCACCGGCGCGATCGACCTCACCGCCCACGAGGGCCGGATCGACGAGCTGCACGCGGGGCTCGGACGCCTGGGACGCACCAACTACCACCGGGCCGTCGAGGAGATCGTCACGCACTACGAGAAGTCCGAGGCCACCGGACCCGCGCTGGTGATCTTCCAGACCGACGGCGCCCCGGACGCCAAGCAGGCCGCCAAGCAGGCGCTGGCGGACGCGGCACGGCTGCCGCTGTTCTTCCAGTTCGTCGCGTTCGGCGACGAGGACGCGAAGGGCTTCGACTTCCTGCGCAGGCTGGACGTCGAGAACGCCGGGTTCTTCCACGCCGGCCCGGCCCCGCGCGAGGTGCCCGACGCCGCGTTCTACCGTGAGGTGCTCGCCGGGCTTCCCGCCTGGGCCGCCGCCCGCGGAATCGTCGCCGGGGACTGATCCACCGGCAGCCGTACGGTCACGGCGAGCCCGCCCCCAGGGCCGGGTACCGCCGTGACCGTACCGCCGTGAGCCACCGCAATGGAACGTACGATCGACAGTCCGAGTCCCGAGCCCTGTCCCATCCGGTCCCGCCCCTCACCGCGCCGGAACGGTTCGAAGAACCCCGCGATGTCGCCCTTTGTCACCGCAGGGCCGGTGTTGCGGACCACCAGGGTCCCGCCCGCCGACAGCGACACCCGCACGGACCCGCCGGGCACGTTGTACCTCACCGCGTTGGACAGCAGGTTCGCCACCAGCTGCGCGAGCAGCTGACGGTTCCCCCGTACCGCACAGGGCTCCGCCGCGACCGTCACCTCCGGGTGGGCCGGCGGGCGCTCCGCCGCCAGCGAGGGCCGGGCGGCCTCCTCCGTCACCACATGCGCGAGGTCGAACGCCTCGCGCTCGCTCCTCGCCAGCCCCCGTTCGCTGCGCGCCAGCACGAGCAGTCCCTCGATGAGCCGTTCGCTGCGCCGGTTGTTGTCCAGCAGGGTCCGGCGGGTCCGTACGAGCTCGTCCGGCGTCGGATCGTCGAGACCCACCTGGATCGCGGCCCGCTGGGTGGCCAGCGGGGTGCGCAGCTCGTGCGAGGCATTGGCGATGAACCGCCGCTGGCTGTCGAACGCCTTCTCCAGCCGCGCCAGCAGCGCGTCCAGCGTCTCCCCGAGCTCCTTCAGCTCGTCGTCCGGACCGCTGGACGCGATCCGCTCGTGGAGGGTGTGCTCGGAGAGCCGCCCGGCCTTCGCGGTCATCGCATGGACGGGCCGCAGGACCCGTCCGGCCGTCCACCAGCCCACGGCGACCGCGCACGCCGTCATGACGAGCAGCGCGGCGACCGACCAGTACATGAGTTCGCGGCCGGCGGCGTCGCTCACATCGTCGGTGACGTCGTAGACCGTGGGCGGGCCGAGGCGACCCCGTATGTGGAGGGGGCCGTTGACCGCGAAGCCCGGCTGGGCGACCGCGGCGGACGTGGCGATGGCGCGCGCCTGCGAGTCCGTACCGGCGCGCGACGCCAGATTGACCGTCGCGAGCAGGGCCGTACCGAGGATCAGGAACACCCCGCCGTACACGAGGGCGATCCGCAACCGGATCGTCGAGTGCTGGACGTGCGACGCACCTGACGCCCGCAGCAGCCTCAGCAGCCGCGTCACAGTGCGTACCCCACGCCCTGCACGGTGCGGATGAGGGCGGGCTCCCCGAGCTTGCCGCGCAGCTTGCTCATGCAGACACGGACGGCCCCCGTGAAGGGGTCGGCGTTGGCGTCCCAGGCCCGCTCCAGCAGTTCCTCGGCGCTGACGGTGCCCCCGTCGGCCTCCAGCAGCAGCTGCAGCACGGTGAACTCCTTCGGCGACAGGTCCAGATCCCGCCCGTCCCGCGTAGCCGCCCGACGCACAGTGTCCAGCCGGATGCCGTGCCGCTCCAGCTGCGGCGGTACGGGCCGCGCGCTGCGCCGCCGGAGCGCGCGCACCCTGGAGACCAGCTCGGGGAACTCGAAAGGCTTGCTCACGTAGTCGTCGGCTCCGAGATCGAGCCCCTCCACCCGTTCCTCCATGGTCCCGGAGGCGGTGAGCATCAGGATCCTGGTCCGGGAACCGGAGGACACGAGCCTGCGGGCCACGTCGTCGCCGTGCACCCGGGGCAGATCACGGTCCAGGACGACGACGTCGTAATCGTGCAGACCCAGATAGGCGAGCGCCGCGTCGCCGCTGTACACGGTGTCGACGGCGAACCCTGCCCGCCGCAGCCCGGTCGCCACCAACTCCGCCAGGATCTCCTCGTCCTCGGCGACCAGTACCCGCATCGTGTCGTCCCCTGCCTCGTGCACGCGTGCCCACTCCCTCCCAGGATGCGTCTTTGGTACGGGAAAGCATGTTTCGCAAAGCTCTCCGCGGCCGGGGCCACCGATATCGATGTGAGTGGATCTCCCACGGACCGTTAGGATTTCGACCATGGCGGCCACTGGATCCGAGAAGCAGGGGGCGACGGCGTACTACGTCTCGACCCCCATCTACTACGTCAACGACGCTCCTCACCTGGGCCACGCCTACACGACCGTCGCAGGCGACGTGCTCACCCGCTGGCACCGCCAGCGCGGCGAGAAGGTGTGGTACCTCACCGGCACGGACGAGCACGGTCAGAAGATCATGCGCACGGCCGAGGCGAACAACGTCACACCCCAGGCCTGGTGCGACAAGCTCGTCGAGGAGGCGTGGAAGCCCCTCTGGGAGCATCTGAACATCGCGAACGACGACTTCATCCGTACGACGGAGAAGCGGCACACGGACCGTGTGCAGGAGTTCGTGCAGGACCTGTTCGACAAGGATCAGATCTACAAGGGCGGGTACGAAGGCCCGTACTGCGTGGGCTGCGAGGAGTACAAGCTCCCCGGCGACCTGATCGAGGCCGAGGACGGCACGAAGCTGTGCCCGATCCACAAGAAGCCGGTGGAGCTCCTCAAGGAGGAGAACTACTTCTTCAAGCTCAGCGAGTACGGCCCGAAGCTCATGGAGTTCTACGCGGCCAACCCGGGCTTCATCCAGCCCGAGTCCGCGCGCAACGAGATCGTGAACTTCGTCAAGCAGGGCCTGCAGGACCTGTCGATCTCCCGTTCCACCTTCGACTGGGGCGTCCCGGTCCCGTGGGACCCGAAGCACGTCATCTACGTGTGGATCGACGCGCTGCTCAACTACGCGACGGCGGTCGGCTACGGCGCCAACCAGGAGAAGTTCGAGGGCACCTTCCCGGCGAACGTGCACCTGATCGGCAAGGACATCCTGCGCTTCCACTCGGTCATCTGGCCGGCCATGCTGATGGCGCAGGGTCTGCCGCTGCCCGGCAAGGTCGTCGCCAACGGCTGGCTGATGGTCGGCGGCGAGAAGATGTCCAAGTCGAACCTGACGGGCATCAAGCCGCAGGACCTGACCTCGCACTTCGGCGTGGACGCGTACCGCTGGTACTTCCTGCGGGCCATCGCGTACGGCAGTGACGGCTCGTTCTCCTGGGAGGACTTCACCGCCCGCTACACCTCCGAGCTCGCCAACGACTACGGCAACCTGGCCTCGCGCCTCGCCGCCATGGTCGGCAAGTACTTCGGCGGCGCGCTCCCGGAGGCCACGGCCGCCGGTGACGCGGAGCAGGCCGTCCAGGAGGGCCTCGCGCAGGCCGTCGCCAAGGCCGACCTGAAGATCGGCGAGGAGCTGGACTTCCAGGGCGGCATCCTGGCGATCTTCGACTTCGTGAAGCAGGTCAACGGTTACATCACGGAGCAGGAGCCCTGGAAGGTCGCCAAGGACGAGTCGCCGGAGGGCCGGGCCCGGCTCGCGACCATCCTGTACACGGCCGCCGAGGCGCTGCGCGGTGTCGCGGTCCTGCTGAACGCCGTGATGCCGGACACCTCGCAGAAGCTGTGGGAGTCGCTGGGCGCCGAGGCGTCGCTGGGCACCCTGAGCGACCAGCGGGTCCAGGACGCGGGCCGCTGGGGACAGCTGGCCCCGGGGGCGACGGTGACGAAGGGTGCGGTGCTGTTCCCGCGCCTGGAGGAGAAGCCCGCGTAACCGTTCGTACGCAGCCTTCCGTACACAGCTCAGGAGCCCGGGACCGGTCATCGGTCCCGGGCTCCTGAGCTGCGTAGCTCACCGGCCGAGCGCCACGGCGTCCCCCATCACGATCACGGGGTACTTCACCGGGTCCAGGATGCGCAGGAGCTCCCTCATCCGCTCCTCGGGAAGCGAGACACAGCCCTGGGTCGGGCCGCCGTGGTCCACATGGATCCAGATGCCGCCGCCCCTCTCCTCGCCGAGGGGCCGGGTGCGGTCCAACGGGGTCGTGCCCGGGATCCGGTTGTAGTTGATGGCGACGACATAGTCGAAGGACCCGTCCAGTGGCTCCCCGAAGAAGCCCTCGCCGCTCACCGCGAAGCGCGGCTGCTCGTCGTACGGAAGCAGCGCACCGGGATCGGCGAGACGGCCGCCTGCGTCGGTGAGGCCGAAGACCCCGGTGGGCGATCTGAGGTCATCCGCCACGTGGAGGTCCGTCCAGCCCTCCATGCCGTTGTGGGCGGGCCAGGGGCCTGCCTCCGGTCTCCAGCCGAGAGCGGGATCATCGCGGGTGTAGAGCACGGCTGTGGAGCGGTTGACGTCGGGGCCCTGACCGGTCACCACGACGGCCTGCCGGGCGGTGGCCGGGATCTGCGCCCGTGTATGCGGGCCGAGCCCCGGAATCTCCCGGGGGCGGACGGGCGCAGCGGAGCGGGACGCCGCGGCCGAGGGCTCGGGACCGGCGGCACCACGGGGCGCCGAGGTCTGCACCGCACCCGCGGAGCAGCCGATGACCAGCAGGAACAGGGCGGCGAGAAGGACGTGGGGACGGCGCAGGAGGAACACGGTGCGGAACTCCTCGATGACGGGCGGTCGGTCTTCTTCGGTGCCAGTCATTGCCGGGCCCCGCGGCGTCGAATCGGAACCGGGGCCATCCGGCTGTACCCGGTCCATGCACCCGGGGCCGGGGGAGTTCCGCACGGCTGTCCGTACGCAGGGCGAGGAGCCCGGAACCGCTGGGGTCCGGGCTCCTCGCAGGGCCTGGGGCCTTTCGTTCGGATCATGCCGGGCTCGCGGGGTCCGGCCTGATCCGAACGAAAGACCCTAGAGGCCGGTGCCGTCGTTGGTCTCGTCGGGGTCGACGCCCATCGTGATCGAGCCGACCACACCGCGCGCCATGCGGCCCTTGCCGTAGGTGAGCTTGAGCAGCCCTCCCGTGACCCCGCTCTGGTCGTAGATGGTGTCCTCGGTCAGCGTCGTACGGGTCGTGGTGCTGGTCGCGTACGGCTCGATCTTCGCCGAGTCGAGGACCGCGGACTCGGCGAAGAAGAACTGGCCGGTGTGGCAGGTGTGCCCGCCTTCGTACCCGGCGTCGGTCATCTTCCCGCCGACGTGCACTTTGGTGTGGATGTGCACGGTGCGGCCCTGGTACCAGCCGGGGAAGATCGTCGTGAACTCCACGTACCCGTGCCGGTCCGTGAGCTGTGTGCCCCGCAGGTACCGCTCGTCGTCGGTGGGTTCGCTGTGCCCGCCGCCTCCGCCGCCGGGGCCGCCGGAGGGAGGTGTGCCGGTCGGAGTGCCGGTGGGCGCGTCGGTCGGCATGTCCGTGGGGGCTCCGCTCGGCGGAGTCCCGCCGCCGGGGCCGCCCTGACTCATGCTCTCGTAGCCGGAGTAGATCCCCAGAGCGTCGCAGTGCCAGATGTCGACGGCGGCCCGCTTCAGCGGCTTGCAGGTGTCGGAGTCGATCACCTTGAGCCGGAGGGTCAGCGGGATGCCCTCCTTGTCCTCGGTGATGTCCTTCCGGATCTTGTCGGCGTCGATGTAGTACGGGCCCTCGGTGGTCTCCGAGGTCAGCCGGTAGCACTCCTCGCCCTGACCGGTCTGTTTGCCCTTGGCGCTCTTCTCCTCGCCGGCCGAGGCACTGGCGACGACCCCGGCCCCGATCCCTGCCGCGGCCACCGTCGCGCCACCTGCGAGGATCACTCGCCGGCGGGTCAGATCCTTCTTGTGCGCGGGTCCCTGATTCTCTGTCATGAGGGGCGAGGCTAGGCAACCGAGCTGGCAGGGGCATGAGCGCAGGCTGTGTGTTCCTGTGCGTACCCCGTGCGCGCACGAAAACAGTCCCCGGCCGGGGGGCCGGGGACTGTTTCACGTGGAACCGAAGCGGAACCGCTGACGCCTACTTCGCGCCGGTGTCCCTCGCCACCGAGTCCTTGGCCTCCGCCTTGTCCTTCGCCGACGCGACGGGCTTGCGGAGCTGGATGTTCAGCTCGCGCAGGCGGGTCTCGTCCAGTTCGCTCGGGGCGCCCATCATCAGGTCCTGGGCGTTGCCGTTGAGCGGGAAGGCGATCGTCTCCCGGATGTTGGGCTCGTCGGCCAGCAGCATCACGATGCGGTCGACGCCCGGGGCGATGCCACCGTGCGGCGGGGCGCCGAGGCGGAACGCGCGCAGCATGCCCGCGAACTCCCTCTCGACGGTCTCCGCCTCGTAACCGGCGATCGCGAAGGCCTTCAGCATGACCTCGGGCTCATGGTTACGGATGGCACCGGAGGACAGCTCGATGCCGTTGCAGACGATGTCGTACTGCCACGCCAGGATGTCGAGCGGGTCCTTCTCCTCCAGGTCCTTCATGCCGCCCTGGGGCATGGAGAACGGGTTGTGCGAGAAGTCGATCTTGCCGGTGTCCTCGTCCTTCTCGTACATCGGGAAGTCGACGATCCAGCAGAAGCGGAAGACACCGTCCTCGAAGTGGCCGGCGCGCTTGGCGGCCTCGACGCGGACGACGGACATGATCTTGGAGACCTCGTCGAACTCGCCCGCGCCGAAGAAGACGGCGTGGCCGGGCACGAGGGACAGACGCTCGGTGAGGGTCTTGATGTCCGTCTCGGTGAGGAACTTGGCGATCGGGCCCGCCAGCGTGCCGTCCTCGCCGACGCGGACCCAGGCGAGGCCCTTGGCGCCGTGCTCGACCGCGTACGCACCGAGGCCGTCGAAGAACTTCCGGGACTGGCCCGCGGTGTCCGGCACCGGCAGCGCGCGGACGTGCTTGCCGGCGAAGGCCTTGAACTCCGAGTCCGCGAAAATGTCGGAGATGTCGACGAGTTCCAGCTGGGCGCGCAGGTCCGGCTTGTCGTTGCCGTACTTCAGCATCGACTCGCGGAACGGGATGCGCGGGAACGGCGAGGTCGCGTGGCGGCCGTTGCCGAACTCCTCGAAGAGCTCGGTCATGAGCTTCTCGATCGGCTGGAAGACGTCCTCCTGCTCGACGAAGGACATCTCGACGTCGAGCTGGTAGAACTCGCCGGGCGAACGGTCGGCGCGTGCGTCCTCGTCGCGGAAGCACGGCGCGATCTGGAAGTAGCGGTCGAAGCCGGAGATCATCAGCAGCTGCTTGAACTGCTGCGGCGCCTGCGGAAGGGCGTAGAACTTGCCCGGGTTCAGACGGGACGGGACCACGAAGTCGCGGGCGCCCTCGGGGGACGTCGCGGCGAGGATCGGGGTCGCCATCTCGTTGAAGCCGAGGGCCACCATCTTGGAGCGGATGGAGGCGATGACGGACGAGCGCAGCATGATGTTGCGGTGCATGCGCTCGCGGCGCAGGTCGAGGAAGCGGTACTCCAGGCGCCGCTCCTCGTTGACCCCGTCCTCGGCGTTGATCGTGAAGGGCAGGGGGGCGGCCTCGCCCAGCACCTCGACCTCGGTGACCTCGATCTCGATCTCGCCGGTCGGGAGCTCCGGGTTGACGTTGTCGGCACCGCGCGCGGAGACCTTGCCGTCGATCCGGACGACCGTCTCCTTGGTCAGCTTCGACAGGGCGTCGTTGCCGGGAGTGCCGGGGCGGGCGACGAGCTGCACCAGACCGTAGTGGTCGCGCAGATCGATGAAGAGGATGCCACCCAGGTCTCGGCGATTGTGCAGCCAGCCGCTCAGCCGGACGTCGGTGCCGACGTCAGAGGCGCGGAGCTCGCCGCAGGTGTGGGACCTGTACCGATGCATCGTCGTTCATCCAGTCTTCGCGGTCGGGGTGGATTGACACCCCAGGCTACCGCCCGTAGGCGCACCACTTCATTGACATTGATCCCGCACGGCCTCCCGGGCCGCACGGGACGCAGCCGGTGACCCTGCGCGGACGGCTGTCGGGCGGCCGTCCCTCGGTGGCGTCCGTGGAGAACATCTTCATAAAGTGGGGCAATGCGCACCGAGGAAATCCTGGCTGCGATCGTGACCGGTCTGTGGAGCTGGGACAGCTCAGCCGGCACCGTCACGCTCGACGCGGAGGCGGCCCGGCTGCTCGGTCTGCCTGCCGAGGCCTCGGTCTACCCCTCGGAGGAGGTGCGCCCCCGCTTCCATCCGGCCGACTGGTACGAGATCGACGGAGTGGTGAACTTCGCGATCGCCGAGGACACCGTGGCCGAGGCGAGACTGCGGATCGTGGACGAGCAGGGCACGGTGCTCCGCACCGTACGCAGCCGGTCGAAGCCGGTTCCCGTCGAAGGTCCGGGCCGCTTCGAGTACGTGCTGATGGGCATCCTCCAGGAGGTCGCCGAACCGTCGGCGGGAGTCCCCGCCGCGCTCAGCCCGATCACCGGGGACTGGCGCCGTTCACGCGAGGCGTTCCTGCTGGACGCGGGGCGCGCGCTGGCCGAGGCCGGGTCCACGGAGGAGGTGATGCGGGTCGCCGGGTCGCTCTCCATGCCCGGGTTCTCGCCGGACGGGCTGGCCGTCTTCGGCATCTCGGGCGAGCGCCTGACCGTCGTCGGCCACCACGGGCACAGCATGGGCGACGAGAAGCCGTTCACCGACATGCCGCTGGCGACCGACTATCCGGCCGCCGAGGTGGTACGGACGGGGCAGGCGATCTACCTCCCGTCGCCCGAGGAGTACCGGCGGCGCTTCCCCACCACCTGGCCGCTCGCACGCGGCTTCGGACGCCGCTCCTGGGCCTTCGTGCCGCTGATCGCGTCGGGCCACACCATGGGCGCATGGATGGCCGCGTTCGGGCACAGCGTGGCCTTCTCGCCGGACGAGCGGGCCGTGCTGACGACGGTGGGCAAGATGCTGGCACAGGCGCTGGCCCGCGCCGGGGCGGCCGAGACGGAGCGCGAGCTGTCGCTGGGGCTGCAGAAGTCGATGATGCCGTCCCTCGGCCCGGGGGTACCCGGCCTGACGGTGGCCGCCCGCTACATCCCGACCGGCGGAGGGCTCCAGGTCGGCGGCGACTGGTACGACATGATTCCGCTCCCCAACGGCCGTATCGCCCTCGTCATCGGCGATGTCCAGGGCCACGACGTGCGGGCCGCGGGGCTCATGGGGCAGCTGCGGATCGCCCTGCGGGCCTACGCCTCCGAGGGGCACCGCCCCGGTGCCGTGCTCTCCCGGGCCTCGCGCTTCCTGTCCGGGCTCACCGAGGAGTACGACGGCGCAGAGCGCGAGGACGAGGCCACCGCGGCGCGGTTCGCCACCTGTCTGTACGCGGAGGCCGATCCGGACACCGGCAGCCTCGACATCGCCCGGGCCGGCCACCCCGACCCGGTGGTGATCAGCGTCGACGGCACCGCGGTGATCCGGCAGACCGCGGGAGGGCTGCCGCTGGGCATCGAGAGGGACGCGGACTATCCGACGACCCGCGTCGTCCTGGGGCCAGGCGAAACGATCATGCTGTGTACGGACGGGCTCATCGAGACCGGCGGGCACGACATGGCCACCGGATGGACCAGGCTCAGGCCGATCCTGGAGGAACCCACCGAGGACCTGGAGAAGCTCGCCGACTCCCTGGTCCAGGCGGTGCACGGCCCGGGCTCGCACTACACGACAGGGCCACTGGTGGACCGGCGCGAGGACGACATCGCGGTGCTCGTGCTGCGCCGCGAGGGAGCGACAACACGCAGGGCACCGGGGCGCCGTTCGGCGATGACCATCGCCCAGGCCGAGCCCGAGCGCATCGCCGCCGCCCGGCAGCAGCTGCGTGAGCTGCTGCACGACTGGTCCGACGGGGAGCAGATCGACGCCGCGGAGCTGCTGGTCTCGGAGATGTCGACGAACGTCCTCGTCCACACGGACGGGGACGCGCTGCTGGTCGCGGAGGTGAGCGGGGAGCGGGGCGAGCGGCTGCTGCGCGTCGAGGTGGCCGACGCCAGCGACGAGCTCCCGCACAAGCGGCGCCCCGGCGAGATGGCGTCCAGCGGGCGGGGACTGGTGCTGATGGAGATGCTCGCCGACGCGTGGGGGGTGGATCCTCGGGGGGAGGGGAAGTCGATCTGGTTCGAGCTGTACGAGTCGGCGGAACCGGCGGAGCTCAGTACGGCGGGCGGCCCCTGAGCGTCCGGGAGACTCGGAAGGCCCCGGGGTTCATGAGGCTCGGGCTGCCGTGGGGCTCGGACGGCCATGAGCATCCGGGCGGTCAAGAGTGTTCGGGGGCCCCGTCGGCCTTGCGCAGTTCACCGATCACGCCGAACAGCGCCGCGCACACCGGCACCGCGAGCAGCATGCCCAGCAGGCCCGCCACGCTCGCGCCCGCGGTCAGGGCGATCATGATCATGGCCGGGTGCATCTGGACCGTACGGCTCTGGATGACCGGCTGCAGGACATGGCCCTCCAGCACCTGGACCGCGAGCACCACCCCGAGCACCCAGAGCGCGATCACGATCCCCCGGTCGGCGAGCGCGACCAGCACCGCGACCGCGCCGGAGAGGAAGGCTCCCAGATACGGGATGTAGGCGCCCACGAAGACGAGTGCTCCCAGCCCCACCGCGCCGGGCACCCGCAGGATCAGCAGGCCCACCGTGATGCACAGGGCATCGATGAGGGCGATGAACGTGGTGCCGCGCATGAAGCCCTCGACGGCCTCGAAGGCCCTGCGCCCCATGGCTTCCACAAGGTCGCCGGTGCCGCGCGGGGCGATGCTGTGGGCGAGGCCCGTGGCCCGGTCGGAGTCACGTAGGAAGAAGAAGGTCAGCAGCAGCGCCAGGACACTGGTGGTGACGAGCGAGCCGATCAGGCTGATCCCGGTGAGCAGGCCGCCCGCGGCGCTCGCGCCGAACTTCTCGACGAGGTTCCTGGCGTTGTCGGCGAGGTCGTCCACATTGGCGACACCGGCGATGTCGAAGTGGTCGATGACCCACTGCGCGGCGTCCTTCAGCGAGTCGACGATCTGGGCCCCCGTGTCGACGAGCGCCGTGACGACGATGTACCCGGCACCGCCCACCACCGCGACGAGCGTGGCGCAGGTGAGCCCGGCGGCCAGCGACCGGTTCACCTTGTGGGCGGTCAGCCAGCGGTGGACGGGCCCCAGCAGTGCCGTACCGAGCAGGGCCAACAGGACCGGGGTGACCGCTGTCTTGAGCGCGACGCACAGCCAGATCGCCACCGCCGCGACACCGGCGGCCAGGAGCAGGACGCCGCACCAGGCGGCCGTCCGCCGCGCACTGTCGGGCAGGAGAGGCTTCCGGGTAGACACCCTCCCACCCGATCACGGGGCTGACACCGTGTCCCGCCCGATCGGGCGTACGGGTGACGGTCCGTCACCCGCGCCCGCGCGTGCGGTCACATGCCGTGGACGGCGGGCACCGTACCGAGCCGGCCCGCCTGGAAGTCCTCGAAGGCCTGCTTGAGCTCGTCCTGGGTGTTCATCACGAACGGCCCGTAGTGCGCCATCGGCTCACGGATGGGACGGCCGCCGAGCAGGACGACCTCCAGGTCCGGCGTGTTGCCGTCCTGGGCCTCGTCCGCGCGGACGGTCAGCGAGGATCCCGTACCGAACACCGCGGTCTGCCCCATGCGGACCGGGCGGCGCTCCGCGCCGACGGTCCCGCGGCCGGCCAGGACGTACGCGAGGCCGTTGAAGTCCTCGCGCCAGGGCAGGGTCACCTCGGCACCCGGCCGGACCGTCGCGTGGACCATGGTGATCGGGGTGTGCGTGATGCCCGGGCCCTCGTGGCCGTCCAGGTCACCGGCGATGACGCGCAGGAGCGCGCCGCCGTCCGGGGAGGCGAGGAGCTGGACCTGGCCACCGCGGATGTCCTGGTAGCGCGGGGCCATCATCTTGTCGGACTTGGGCAGGTTCACCCAGAGCTGGAGGCCGTGGAAGAGGCCGCCGGACCTGACGAGCGCCTCCGGCGGCGTCTCGATGTGGAGCAGGCCGCTGCCGGCCGTCATCCATTGGGTGTCGCCGTTCTCGATGGAGCCGCCGCCGCCGTTGCTGTCCTGGTGGATGAAGCTTCCGTCGATGATGTACGTCACGGTCTCGAAGCCGCGGTGCGGGTGCCAGGGGGTGCCCTTGGGCTCGCCTGCGGCGTAGTCCACCTCACCCATCTGGTCCATCATGATGAACGGGTCGAGGTGCCGGTAGTTGATCCCGGCGAAGGCGCGCCGCACCGGGAAGCCCTCACCCTCGAAACCGCTCGGAGCGGTCGTGACGGTCAGCACAGGGCGGGCCACGGCGTCGGCCGGGGCCGCCACCTTGGGCAGGGTCAGCGGGTTTTCGACGGTCACTGCGGGCATGAGAGCCACCTCCGGAAGTCTTCTGCATCCAATTTAGTTGAATGGTGAACATCTAGCAAGGCGGCGTTCATTCCCACCCGGCCCCGGACCGCGCGAAGGGGCCCGTACCCAGTCGGTACGGGCCCCTCCCCGGGCCCCGCGATCAGCCGTCCGTGAGGCGATGAAGGCCCCCGAGGGCCGTCGGCCCTCAGCCGTACATGCGGCGCATGGCGAAGTCGACCATCTGCTCCACGGCCTTGGCGTCGAAGACCATACGGTGATCGCCCTCCATGTCCAGGACGAAGCCGTAGCCGGTCGGCAGCAGGTCGATCACCTCGGCGCCGGTGATCACGAAGTACTTGGACTCCTTGCCCGCATACCGCCGCAGCTCCTTGAGCGTGGTGAACATGGGGATCACCGGCTGCTGGGTGTTGTGGAGGGCCAGGAATCCGGGGTTGTCGCCGCGTGGGCAGTAGACCTTCGAGGTCGCGAAGATCTGCTGGAAGTCCTCGGCGGACAGCGAACCGGTCGTGAAGGCCCGTACCGCGTCAGCCAGGGAGGGCGGCGAGGGCTCGGGATACAGCGGCTGCTCGCCGTAGCCGCCACCCATCTGCTGCTGTGCACCCGGGTTCTGGTCGTAGCCATACATGCCGCAAAGAGTAATCGGACACATCGAGCCTTGAGGGGTTGCGTCTTATTACTGACGGGTAGCATCATCGTAGCGGTCAGCTGATATACCCACGTCCGCCCGTCGCCCGATCTTCACTCCTCCACGGGGCGCTGCGCGCCACTGCTATTGATTACGGAGCCTTCCCATGGGGCACTACAAGTCGAATCTCCGCGACATCGAGTTCAACCTCTTCGAGGTCCTCGGGCGCGACAAGCTGTACGGCACCGGCCCGTTCGCGGAGATGGACGTCGACACGGCGAAGACCATCCTGGACGAGATCACCCGTCTCGCGGAGAACGAGCTCGCCGACTCGTACGCCGACGCCGACCGCAACCCGCCGGTCTTCGACCCGGAGACCAACACCGCGCCGGTCCCCGACACCTTCAAGAAGTCGTACCAGGCCTTCATGGACTCCGAGTACTGGCGCCTGGGCCTTCCCGAGGAGATCGGCGGCACCACCTCCCCCCGCTCCCTGATCTGGGGTTACGCGGAGCTGCTGCTCGGTGCCAACCCGGCAGTGTGGATGTACTCGTCCGGCCCGGCGTTCGCCGGCATCCTCTTCGAAGAGGGCAACGAGGCGCAGAAGAAGATCGCGGAGATCGCCGTCGAGAAGCAGTGGGGCTCGACGATGGTGCTGACCGAGCCCGACGCCGGTTCGGACGTGGGCGCCGGCCGCACCAAGGCTGTCGAGCAGGAGGACGGCTCCTGGCACATCGAGGGTGTGAAGCGCTTCATCACCTCGGGCGAGCACGACATGTCCGAGAACATCCTCCACTACGTGCTGGCACGCCCCGAGGGCGCGGGACCGGGCACCAAGGGTCTCTCCCTCTTCCTGGTCCCCAAGTTCGAGTTCGACTGGACCACCGGTGAGCTCGGCGCCCGCAACGGCGCGTACGCGACGAACGTCGAGCACAAGATGGGCCTCAAGGCGTCCAACACCTGCGAGATGACCTTCGGCGACCAGCACCCCGCCAAGGGCTGGCTCATCGGTGACAAGCACGAGGGCATCCGCCAGATGTTCCGCATCATCGAGTTCGCCCGCATGATGGTCGGCACGAAGGCCATCGCCGCCCTGTCGACCGGCTACCTCAACGCGCTGGAGTATGCCAAGGAGCGCGTCCAGGGCACCGACCTGTCGCAGTTCATGGACAAGACGGCCCCCAAGGTCACCATCACCCACCACCCCGACGTGCGCCGCTCCCTCATGACGCAGAAGGCGTACGCGGAGGGCATGCGCTCCCTCGTGCTGTACACCGCCTCGGTCCAGGACGCGATCCAGGTGAAGGAGGCCGCGGGCGAGGACGCCAAGGCGCTGAACGGCCTCAACGACCTGCTGCTCCCGATCGTGAAGGGCTACGGCTCCGAGAAGTCCTACGAGCAGCTCGCTCAGTCGCTCCAGACCTTCGGCGGCTCCGGGTACCTCCAGGAGTACCCGATCGAGCAGTACATCCGTGACGCCAAGATCGACACCCTGTACGAGGGCACGACGGCGATCCAGGGCCAGGACTTCTTCTTCCGGAAGATCGTCCGCGACCAGGGCGCCTCGCTGAACACCCTCTCCGAGGAGATCAAGAAGTTCCTCGCGGGCGCCCAGGGCAACGAGGAGCTGTCCGGCGCGCTGGACAACCTCGCCAAGGCCGCCGTGGACCTGGAGGCGATCGTCGGCACGATGATCACCGACCTCACCGCGACCGGCGAGGACGTCAAGAACATCTACAAGGTCGGCCTCAACACCACCCGCCTGCTCATGGCGTCCGGCGACGTCGTCGTCGGTTACCTGCTGCTGAAGGGTGCGGCCGTGGCAGCCGAGAAGCTGCCGACCGCCTCCGCGAAGGATGTCGCCTTCTACCAGGGCAAGATCGCCGCCGCGAAGTTCTTCGCCGCGAACGTCCTGCCCGGTGTCTCGGCCGAGCGCGCGCTCGCCGAGGCCGTGGACAACTCGCTGATGGAGCTGGACGAGGCCGCGTTCTAGCCCCTCCGCACACTCTGCGCCCGCTCCTGGCGCACACAGAGACGGCCCGCCCCCGCAATCGGGGCGGGCCGTCCCTATGATCGGGGTCCGGGTCCGGAGGGGGAGATGCAGTCGTGGGTTCGATACGTGCGAACGGCAAGCGGTGGCAGGCGCGGTGCGCGGCGGCCGGAGCGGCGGCTCTGCTGCTCGTGGGCTGCGGCGGGGACGCCGACGCGAAGGCGACGCCACTGGACGAGGCTCAGGTCGCATCCGTGCTGCCGGACCCGGCCGCCCTGCCCGGCTGGGACCGCACAGAGGATCCGTCGACCGCACCCATGAACAAGACCGCGCGGCGCAGCTTCTGCACGACCGCGGGCAACAAGGGATGCGAGCAGTCCCTGTTCATGGGCTCCGTCTCCTTCGTGCGCGAGGACGAGAACGCCCGGGCCCGGTTCTGGATGGTCGCGTACAAGAACGAGAAGGCCGCCCGGAACGCGTACGACGTGCTGTGGAAGAACACGGCACGCACCGCCGGCAGGGGCAAGGCCGACCTGGGCCCGGTGGGCGCACGGCGCAACGCCGTATCGGGCGCGCAGGGCTACGGCGGAAGCTACGCCCTCACGGGGCAGATCCGGGTGGGCACGGCCCTGCTCTGGGTGGCCTCGGACGCCCGGACGAAGGACATGTTCGACAAGGACCTCACCAAGGACCTCGCGGCTCTGTTCTCCGACCGTGCACAGCAGGCACAGGACGGCACGAAGCCGACGGCGGCACTGTCCGGACGATAGGCCCCCGCCCTCGTCCGACGCGGCGAATGCTCCCGTCCCGCCGTCGTTAAAGTGAAGAGCATGAGTTCTCCCCTCCGCTTCGACCGCGGTCACACCGACGACCTGATGGCTTTCCTGATGGCCGGCCCCACCCCGTACCACGCCGTGGCCTCCGCCGCGGCCCGGCTGGAGAAGGCCGGTTTCCGGCAGGTCGAGGAGACCGCGGAATGGGACGCCACCACGGGCGGGAAGTACGTCCTGCGCGGCGGAGCGATCGTGGCCTGGTACGTGCCGGAGGGGGCCTCGGCCCACACCCCGTTCCGGATCGCAGGCGCCCACACCGACTCCCCCAATCTGCGGGTCAAGCCGATGCCCGACACCGGGTCCTACGGCTGGCGGCAGATCGCCGTCGAGATCTACGGCGGAACGCTCCTCAACACCTGGCTCGACCGCGACCTCGGCCTCGCCGGCCGGATCTCGCTGCGCGACGGGACGCACCGGCTGGTCAACATCGACCGTCCGCTGCTGCGCGTGCCGCAGCTGGCTGTGCACCTGGACCGGTCCGCCAACACCGAGGGGCTCAAGCTCGACCGCCAGAAGCACATGCAGCCGATCTGGGGGCTCGGTGAGGTCGAGGAGGGCGACCTCATCCGCTTCGTCGCCGAGGAGGCGGGCGTCGACGCCGCCGACGTCACCGGGTGGGACCTGATGCCGCACGCCGTCGAGGCGCCCGCCTATCTGGGCCGGGACCGCGAGCTGGTGGCCGGACCCCGCATGGACAACCTGCTCTCCGTACACGCCGCGACGGCAGCGCTGGCTGCCGTGGCCGGGCAGAGCGACGACGAGATCCCGTACATCCCCGTACTGGCCGCCTTCGACCACGAGGAGAACGGCTCCCAGTCCGACACCGGAGCGGACGGGCCGCTGCTCGGCACAGTCCTGGAACGCTCCGTGTTCGCCCGCGGCGGCTCGTACGAGGACCGTGCCCGGGCGTTCGCCGGGACCGTCTGTCTCTCCTCCGACACCGGTCACGCGATCCACCCCAACTACGGCGAGCGCCACGACCCGACGCACCACCCGGTGGTCAACGGCGGCCCGATCCTCAAGGTCAACGTCAACATGCGGTACGCGACGGACGGCAGCGGCCGGGCCGTGTTCGCGGCGGCGTGCGAGAAGGCGGGCGTGCCGTGGCAGACGTTCGTCTCCAACAACGCGATGCCCTGCGGCACGACCATCGGTCCGATCACCGCCGCCCGGCACGGCATCCAGACCGTCGACGTCGGCGTCGCGATCCTGTCGATGCACAGCGCCCGTGAACTGTGCGGCGCCGACGACCCCTACCTGCTGGCGAACGCCCTGGCGGCGTTCCTGGCCGGCTGACCCCCCGCCTGGCCGGCAGGGGCCTCCGACTCCTCCTCAACGGGCCACCGGGACATGGTTGTTGCCGGGCCGGGTACGCGACCCGTACACCGGCCCGGATTCACCGGGCCGTCGAGGAGGCGGAATTCATGGGACTCGGAGGATGCATTCTCCTGATCGGTGCCGGGGCGATTCTCGCTTTCGCCACCGACTGGAAACTGGACACCGTCAACGTCGACATGGTCGGCTGGATCATGATGCTGGTCGGTCTCGTCGGGGTCTTCGTCTACATGAGCATCGCGCGTCGCCGCCGCATGGTCGTGCCGCCCACCACCACGGTCGTCCCGGAGGACGAGCAACGCTACCGGTGACCTGAGGGGGCGCGGCCGGACCGCTCCCGTCGCCCCGGCGTGACTCTTCGTCGGCTCGGCGGTACCCCGATACCGCAGCCTGGCGACCGCGCTGCTGCGGTCCGCCGACACACCTGTCCCGGTCTCCGGGCCGACGGACTCCCTGTGGGACGACACGCCGCCCCTGGGTCACGCCCGCAGCGTGATCCAGGGGCGGCGTGTCGTGGCTGCGTGCCCTCCTGGTGGGCGCGGACGCGCGGCGGCGTACGGGGTGGAGCTGGTCGCCCTGCGCCGTCAGCCCTGGTCGTCCATCCCGGCCAGCACCAGCGGCAGCCTGGACACCCCGTCGGCGGTGACGCGGACGGGAACACCCCAGTCCTGCTGGTGCACATGGCAGGCCGGGTACTCGTTCTCCGGGTCGTCGTCGCAGGACGCCGCCATCGCGGAGACATGCAGAACGCCTTCGGTGACGCCGTCCGCCAGGACCAGGTCGCGGCCCAGATCGGTGCCCTGCCCCGAGCCCTCCGCCAGCAGTTCGGGCGGGGTCGAGGACACCAGAAGCCGGGTCGAGGGACCGTACCGGATGTCCAGCTTCTGACCGGCGGGCGCCTGGAAGACGACGTCCAGCCGCAGCGTTCCGGCGGCGATCTCGGTGGCTGCCCGCTTGGTGCGGTGCGCCTGGTCGGCGACGCGCACGGCCTCTTCGGGCAACCGCAGCCGGGTCAGCCGGTGCCGGGCGGACTCGACGACGACCAGATCGCCGTCGACGAGCACGGCGTCGCTCGGCTCCCGCAGGTCCGTGGCGAGCGTGGTGACCTCGCCGCTCCCGGGGTCGTAACGCCTCAGGGCGTGGTTGTACGTGTCGCTGACGGCGACGGACCCGTCGGGCAGCGCCGTGACACCCAGCGGGTGCTGGAACAGCGCCTGGCCCGCGGGGCCGTCGCGGTGGCCGAAGTCGAAGAGTCCGGTGCCGACCGCGGTGTGTACGGCGCCCTCCCGGTCGACGTAGCGCAACGCGGAGGTCTCCGAGTCGGCGACCCACAGCCGGTCCCCCGCCGCCGCGAGACCGGACGGCTGCGCGAACCACGCCTCGGCGCCGGGCCCGTCGACCAGGCCCTCGTTGGTCGTCCCCGCGGCGGCCTGCACGGTGCCCTTGGCCGGGTCGTACGTCCACAGCTGGTGCACCCCGGCCATGGCGATCCACAGCCGGTCACCGAACCAGGCGATGTCCCACGGCGAGGAGAGGTCCACGTCCCGGGCCGGACCGCTGGTGGCGGAGCCCTGCCACCACTGACGGCCGGTCCCGGCGAGCGTGGCCGTCAGCCCGGTGGTGAGGTCGAGCGCACGGATCGCATGGTTCACCGTGTCCGCGACCGCGATCCGGCCGTCGGGCAGCACCGCGAGCCCCTGCGGCTCGCTGAACCGGACCTCGTCGGGACCGCCGTCCACGAGCCCGCGTTCACCGGCACCGAAGTGCCTGCGGACCGTCTCACCGTCGGCGTCCAGCTCGACCAGCCGGTGCCGGGTGGTGTCGGAGACGAGGAAGCCGCCGTCGGGCAGCAGCAGTGCCTTGCCGGGGAAACGCAGATGCGTGGCGACGGGCTCGGGCGCCACGTACGGGCCGTCGCCGCGGCGCAGCGTGCCCTTCTCCGCGTGCTCGGCCTCCAGCTCCTCGACGAGCTTCTCGATGGCGTGCGCGTGCCCCTCGCCCGCGTGCTGGGCGACGATGTAGCCCTCGGGGTCGACGACGACGAGCGTCGGCCAGGCCCGCACGGCGTACTGCTTCCAGGTGGCGAGCTCGGGGTCGTCGAGTACGGGGTGGTGCACCTCGTAGCGCTCGACCGCGTCGACGACGGCCTGGTGCTCCGCCTCGTGCACGAACTTCGGCGAGTGGACACCGATGATCACCAGAGTGTCGCGGTGCTTCTCCTCCAGCTCGCGCAGCTCGTCCAGGACGTGCAGACAGTTCACACAGCAGAAGGTCCAAAAATCCAGGATCACAATGCGTCCGCGCAGATCAGCGAGGGTGTACTGCTGGTCGCCTGTATTGAGCCAGCCGCCCTTGCCGATCAGTTCTGGGGCGCGGACACGTGCACGTGCAGTCATGACAACAGTCAACATCACCTCGCCCTGCGCGCATTCCGGTGGGGCGTCGGGGAACCTGTGATCCATGAGACTTCTCGTACGTGAGCGCCTGTTCGCCGTCGGCGACGACTACTGGATCGAGGACACGGACGGGCGCAAGCTCTTCCTCGTCGACGGCAAGGCCATGCGGGTCCGCGACACCTTCGAGCTCAAGGACACGGACGGCCGGGTGCTGGTCGAGATCCGTCAGAAGCTGCTCAGCCTGCGCGACACCATGATCATCCAGCGGGACGGGGAAGAGCTCGCCAAGGTCAGGCGGAAGCGGCTCACGCTGCTGCGCAACCACTACCGGGTGACCTTGGTGGACGGCACCGAACTCGACGTCAGCGGCAAGATCCTGGACCGCGAATTCGCTGTGGACTACGACGGCGAACTGCTCGCCCAGATCTCCCGGCGATGGCTCACCGTCCGGGACACGTACGGCATCGACATCGTGCGCGAGGACGCCGACGCATCGCTGCTCATCGCGGTGGCGGTGTGCGTGATCGTCCTGGCGGACAAGGAGCACGACAAAGAGCTCGGCGACGGCTGACGGCCGGGCGGGCTGTTTCACGTGAAACGCCCGCACGCCCGGGGTGCCCGCACACCTGGAATGCCCGCACGCCCCGCGCGCTCGCCTGCCCGCCCGCACGCCCCGGGGCGCCCGCACGCCCAGGCATCCCGCACGCCCGGGATGCCCGCCCGCGCCTGCTTCAGCGCGGCGGAGCGAGACCCAGACGCCGGTCCTTGAGTGCCGGGAACTGCTCTCGCGTGGCAGCCGTCCTCGCAGGGTCGAATTCCACGGTGAGCACCTCCTCCGCGGCTCCCGCTTCGGCGAGCACCTCACCCCACGGGTCGACGACGATGCTGTGCCCCGCCTGCTCGATCCCGGCGTGGGTACCCGCCGAGCCGACGGCCAGGACGTACGCCTGGTTCTCGACGGCCCGGGCCTGCGCCAGCAGCGTCCAGTGCGAGCGGCGGCGCTCCGGCCAGCCGGCCGCGACGACCAGCGTTTCGGCACCCGCGTCGACCAGGCCCCGGAACATCTCCGGAAAGCGCAGGTCGTAGCACGTGGCAAGACCGAGTGTGGTCTGCGGCAGGGCGACCGTGACGAGCTCCTCGCCGGCGCCCATCATCACCGCCTCGCCCTTGTCGAAGCCGAAGCGGTGGATCTTGCGGTAGACGGCGGCCCGCTCGCCCTGGGGCGAGAAGACGAGCGAGGTGTTGTAGAGGGTCCCGTCATCGGCCCGCTCGACGAAGGAGCCTGCGTGCAGCCAGACCCCGGCCTCGGCCGCAGCCTTCGCCATCACGTCGTGGGTGGGCCCCTGGAGCGGTTCGGCCTCGTCGGCGAAAGCCGTGTAAGCGAAGGCGCCGACCGGCCAGAGCTCGGGGAGAACCACCAGATCCGCCCCCGTCTGGGCCACGACCAGCGAAGCTGCGCGCTCCCTGCGGGAATGGATGGATTCGTCCGGGTCTACTGCGATCTGGATGAGGGAGGCGCGCACACTACCACCGTCCTGGCATTCGAGCCGTCAACACGGGCCTACGATCGTCACACGAAAGCACTGCCGGGGTGCCTGCTCGCAGCGTAACTTAGCGAGCGAACCTCCCACGCAGCCCGCAGACAGCGCCGTCGGTGCCGGCCAGCCGCCGGCACTCCCTGCACTCCAGCCCATGCACCGCAGAACCGCACGAGGGGTCCCGTGACCGTCCATCCCAGCCTCCAGACCTACGCCGATGCCTGGACCCAATCCGTCGAGTCGATAGCCGAGCTGGTGAAGCCGCTCGGCGAGGGGGAGTGGAACCGCCGTACGCCCTGCCCAGGCTGGTCGGTGCGCGACATCGTCTCGCACGTCATCGGCATGGAGTGCGAGCAGCTCGGCGATCCGCGCCCGATCCACACGCTGCCGCGCGACCTCTACCACGTGCAGAACGACCACCAGCGGTACATGGAGATGCAGGTCGACGTGCGGCGCCACCACACGGCGCCGGAGATGACCTCCGAGCTGGAGTACACGCTCATCCGGCGCATGCGTCAGCTGCGCAACGAGACGCGGCAGCCCGAGACCCTGGTGCGGGCGCCGCTGGGTGCCGAGCAGACGCTGGAACTGGCACTGCACATGCGGGCCTTCGACGTCTGGGTCCACGAGCAGGATCTGCGCACGACGCTGGGTCAGCCGGGCAATACGGACTCCCCCGGCGCGCTGATCACCCGGGACACCCTGCTGGCGGCACTGCCCGATGTGGTCGCCAAGGACGCGGGCGCGCCACCCAACTCGGCGGTGGTGTTCGACGTGCACGGCCCCGTGGAATTCCTGCGCACGGTCCGCGTCGACGGGGACGGACGCGGTTCGGTCGACGGTGCGCCGTCACTGGGCCCGGCGGCGACGCTGTCGATGGACTGGGAGACGTACTACCGCCTGGCCTGCGGCCGGGTGCGCCCGCACGCGGTGGAGGACCGGATCAAGGTCGACGGCGACCAGGATCTGGCGGCGAGCATCCTGCAGCACTTCGTCGTGACGTCGTAGCCGTAGTTCCGTGGCGCTGTGACCGGCGGCGCCCGTCCGTCGAAGGACCGGGACGGGCGCGCCGCCGGGGCGCGGTCACGCGGGTACGTGCACGGCTTCCACCCGGCTGACCACGTGATGGTCGCGTTCCCTGTGCGTGGCACTGGCGTGCAGCCGCAGGATCTGCAGGACCCCGAGCGCCTCCAGGACAAAGACCGAGGCGAACGCGATGCGGTAGTTGTCACCGGTCGCGTCCAGCAGCACGCCGACCGCGAACAGCGTGGTCATCGAGGCGACGAACCCACCCATGTTGACGATCCCCGACGCGGTGCCCTGGCGCTCCGGCGGATTGGCCGGCCGGGCGAAGTCGAAACCGATCATCGACGCGGGTCCGCAGGAGCCCAGCACCACACACAGGGTGACCAGCAGCCACATCGGTGCCCGGTCACCCGGGTAGAGGATCGTGGACGCCCAGAGCAGGGCGGTGACCGAGACCGTGCCGAGGGCCAGCGGGGTGCGCGCCCCGTGGTGGCGTGCGATGACCTGTCCGTAGACGAGCCCCACCACCATGTTGGAGAGCACCACCAGGGTGAGCAGTCCACCGGCGGTGCCTCTGCTCAGCCCCTGCGCCTCCACCAGGAACGGCATACCCCACAGCAGCAGGAAGACCATCGCGGGGAACTGGGTGGTGAAGTGCACCCACATGCCGAGCCGGGTGCCCGGCTCCCGCCACGCGGCGGCGATCTGCCGCCGCACGTACGCGGCGCCCGCGTGTTCGGCGGGCGGCGGTTCGTGGCCCTCGGGGTGGTCCTTCAGGAAGAGCAGCAGCAGCACCAGCACCACGACGCCGGCGACCGAACTGCCCACGAAGGTCGTGGTCCAGCCGAACCCGTGCAGCGCACGGGCGATGAAGAGGGTCGAGACGAGGTTGCCCGCCATGCCGAACAGCGCGGCGACCTGGCCGATCAGCGGCCCGCGCCGGGCGGGGAACCAGCGGGCACCGAGCCGCAGCACGCTGATGAACGTCATCGCGTCGCCGCAGCCGAGCAGGGCGCGGGAGGCGAGCGCCGTTTCGTACGAGGGGGAGAGCGCGAAGCCGAGCTGTCCCAGGGTGAAGAGCGCCGCCCCGATGGTGAGGACCCTCTTGGTGCCGAGCCGGTCGACCATCAGGCCGACGGGTATCTGCATGCCCGCGTAGACGAGCAGCTGGAGGATGGAGAACGTCGACAGCGCCGAGGCATTGACGTCGAACCGGTCGGCGGCGTCGAGCCCTGCAACGCCCAGGCTCGTACGGAAGATGATGGCGACGAAGTAGACGGCCACCCCGACGCCCCAGATCCTGGCGGCACGCCGGCCGCCGGGCGGATCGCCGGGCAGGGGGAGGGTGGGGACGGCGGACGTCACCGGTCATCACCCCGGACCAGCACCTTGACCCGGCTGACGTGGCGGCGCACGACCTGCGCGGCGCCCTCCGCGTCACCGGCCCTGATGGCGTCCAGCAGCTCGCCGTGCTCGGTGAGGTTGGCGGCGATCCTGCCGGGGTGCGCCTCCATCACGGCGACGCCCATGCGCAGTTGCCGGTCGCGCAGCTGGTCGTAGAGACGCGAGAGGATCTCGTTGCCCGCGTGCCGCACGATCTCCGCATGGAAACAGCGGTCCTTCACGGATACGGCGGCCAGATCCCCCTCCTCGGCCAGCTGCCGCTGTTCCGCCAGCAGCTGTTCGAGCCGGGCGATCAGCTGCGCCGAGGCGGGGACGGCCTTGCGGGCTGCGAACTCCTCGACGAGCAGCCGGGTCTCCACGACGTCCGCGATCTCCTGTGCGGAGACGGCGAGCACCAGGGCACCCTTCTTCGGGTAGAGCTTGATCAGCCCTTCGACCTCGAGACGCAGCAGCGCCTCCCGCACGGGTGTGCGGGATACTCCCACGGCCTCCGCCAGGTCGCCTTCGGTGAGGAGCGTGCCGCCCTCGTAACGGCGGTCGAGGACCGCCTCCTTGATGTGCGTGTACACGCGCTCGGCGGCGGGGGGCTGCTTCGCGGAGGTCTGCGGGGGCTGGACGGGGGCAGGGGGCGCGGCAGGCATGCACACAGCATAGATACAACATGCACCCATGGCGGGAGCCGTCCGCGATGCGGGACACCCCGGGGCCCGCCCGGCCTGTCCTTCCGGATGGCCTGTCCTTCCGGATGACCTGTCCGTCCGGATGGCCGAAATCACCCGCGCGCGGGTACATCCATCCACGGCCCTCGGGAGTCTCACCACCGAGCGGCACCCTTATGTGGCCGCATTTCAGCGGCATTTGGAGCGTTTGACTTGAAACTCGGTCTTAAGGGCATAAATCGCGCAACCGTTTCCGCCACCGTGGTCCTTACCGCGGGCGCCGTCCTCACGGGCAGTGCGTTCGCCTCCACGGCACAGGCTGCAACTTTGCCCACGCCCACGATCACCGCCAAGGGCGGCTTCGTGATGGACAACGGCACCGCGAAGACGCTCTACGGCAAAACCGCGGACACCCGCCGCTCCACCGGCTCCACCACGAAGATAATGACCGCCAAGGTGGTGCTGGCACAGAAGAACCTGAACCTGGATTCCAAGGTCACGGTCCAGAAGGCCTACAGCGACTACATCGTTTCCAAGAACGCCTCCTCGGCCCGGCTGATCGTCGGCGACAAGGTGACGGTTCGCCAGCTCCTGTACGGGCTGATGCTGCCGTCCGGCTGCGACGCGGCGTACGCCCTGGCCGACAAGTTCGGCTCCGGCACCACCCGCGCGGCCCGCGTGAAGTCCTTCATCGGCAAGATGAACGCCGATGCGAAGGCTCTCGGCCTGAAGAACACCCACTTCGACTCGTTCGACGGCATAAGCAGCGGATCGAACTACTCGACGCCCCGTGATCTGACGAAGATCGCCAGCGGTGCGATGAAGAGCTCCACGTTCCGCGCGATCGTGAAGACGAAGTCGACGAAGCAGAAGGTCACGACGAAGAGCGGCGGCTACCGCTACATGTCGTGGTCCAACACCAACCCCCTGCTCGGCGGCTACACCGGCGCGATCGGTGTGAAGACCGGCTCCGGCCCGACGGCCAAGTACTGCCTGGTCTTCGCCGCGACCCGCAACGGCAGGACCATCATCGGCACGGTCCTCACCTCGACCTCCTCCACCACCCGGAGCGCGGACGCGAAGAAGCTCCTGGACTACGGCTTCAAGAAGTAGCCCCGGATACTCCAGAACGGAGAAAGGGGCCTCCCGCATGATGCGGGAGGCCCCTTTCTCCGTCTGTGCAAAGGCTCGCTAGGCCCAGGTGATCAGGCGCTTGGGCTGTTCCAGGATCGCAGCGACGTCCGCGAGCACCTTGGAGCCGAGCTCGCCGTCGACCAGCCGGTGGTCGAACGACAGGGCCAGCGTGGTCACCTGGCGGGGCTTCACCTTGCCCTTGTGGACCCATGGCTGGAGCTTGATGGACCCGACCGCGAGGATCGCGGACTCACCCGGGTTCAGGATCGGCGTACCCGTGTCGACGCCGAAGACGCCGACGTTCGTGATGGTCACCGTGCCACCCGCCATGGCTGCCGGGGACGTCCTGCCCTCGCGCGCCGTGGAGACCAGCTCGCCCAGTGCCGCGGCCAGCTGGGGAAGGGTCTTGTCGTGCGCGTCCTTGATGTTCGGCACGATCAGTCCGCGCGGGGTGGCCGCGGCGATACCCAGGTTGACGTAGTGCTTCTGCACGATCTCCTGGTTGGCCTCGTCCCAGGCCGCGTTGACGTCCGGGTTGCGCTTGATCGCGACCAGGAGCGCCTTGGCGATGATCAGGAGCGGGTTGACCCGGACTCCCGCGAGATCCTTGTCCTCCTTGAGCTCCGCCACCAGCTTCATCGTGCGCGTCACGTCGACGGTCACGAACTCGGTGACGTGCGGCGCCGTGAAGGCGCTGCCGACCATGGCCTGCGCGATGGCCTTCCGTACGCCCTTGACGGGGATACGGGTCTCCCGGGCGCCCTGCACGGTCTCCACGGTGGGAGCGGCGGGAGTGACCACCGGCGCCGGCGCGGCGGGTGCCACGACAGCCGCCGGCGCAGCCGCGGCGTGGACGTCCTCGCGGGTGATGACACCGCCCTCACCGGTAGGCGTGACCGTCGCAAGGTCGATGCCCAGATCCTTGGCCAGCTTGCGCACCGGCGGCTTGGCGAGCGGGCGGCTCTCCACCACCGCGGCACCGTGGCCGTTGATCTCGGCCTGGATCGCGGCGGCCGCCGGACCCGGGACCTCGACGCCCTTACGGGCGCGGCGCTTGGTGGAGGCCTCGGCCACGCCGTAGCCGACGAGCACCGGCTGACGGCCCTTGGGCGCCTCCGGCTCCGCCTTCGCCACGGGCTCCGGAGCGACGCCGGCAGCGGCTTCCGGAACGGCCGGGGCGTCACCGCTGCCGGGCGCCACGTCCACCGCGATGATCACCTCGCCGACATCGACGGTCGTGCCCTCGGGGAAGCGCAGCTCGTGCACCACCCCGTCGAACGGAATCGGTAGTTCCACGGCGGCCTTCGCCGTCTCGACCTCGCACACGACCTGGCCGTCGGTGACGGTGTCGCCGGGCTGGACGAACCACTTGAGGATTTCCGCCTCGGTCAGTCCTTCGCCCACATCGGGCATCTTGAACTCACGGAAGCGAGCGGACGTTTCGGTCATCGTCGTCACGATCCCTCTCCTCAGTACGCCAGCGAGCGGTCGACGGCGTCGAGCACCCGGTCGAGACCCGGCAGGTACTCGTCCTCGAGCCGGGCCGGCGGGTAGGGGACGTGATAGCCGCCGACCCTCAGTACCGGTGCTTCGAGATGGTAGAAGCAGCGCTCGGTGATCCGGGCGGCGATCTCGGCCCCGGAGCCGTAGAACACCGGCGCCTCGTGGACCACCACGAGCCGGCCGGTCTTCTCGACCGACGCCTGAACGGCGTCGAAGTCGATCGGGGACATCGACCGCAGGTCCAGGACCTCGAGCGACTTTCCCTCCTCCTGCGCGGCGGCGGCCGCCTCCAGGCAGACCTTCACCATCGGGCCGTACGCGACGAGCGTGAGGTCGGAGCCCTCACGGGCCACGGCGGCCTTGTGCAGCGGGCCGGGGATGGACTCGGTGTCGAGCTCCCCCTTGTCCCAGTAACGCCGCTTCGGCTCGAAGAAAATGATCGGGTCGTCGCTCTGCACGGCCTGCTGCATCATCCAGTAGGCATCGCTCGCGTTGGACGGCGAGACGACCTTCAGGCCCGCGACGTGCGCGAACAGTGCCTCGGGCGACTCACTGTGGTGCTCGACGGCACCGATGCCGCCGCCGTACGGGATACGGACGACGACCGGCATCTTGATCTTGCCGAGCGCGCGTGCGTGCATCTTGGCGAGCTGCGTGACGATCTGGTCGTACGCGGGGAAGACGAAGCCGTCGAACTGGATCTCGACGACCGGGCGGTAGCCGCGCAGTGCCAGGCCGATCGCCGTGCCGACGATGCCGGACTCGGCGAGCGGGGTGTCGATGACCCGGTCCTCGCCGAAGTCCTTCTGGAGCCCGTCCGTGATGCGGAAGACCCCGCCCAGCTTGCCGACGTCCTCACCCATGATGAGGACCTTGGGGTCGGTCTCCAGTGCCTTGCGCAGCGACTCGTTGAGCGCCTTCGCGATGGACATCTTCTCAACGGCCATGGCTAGTTGCCCTCCTCGGCGAACGATGCCTGGTAGGCGGCGAACTGCGCGCGCTCCTCGTCGACGAGCGGGCTGCCGTCGGCGTAGGCGTGGTCGAAGATCGCCAGCCGGTCCGGGTCGGGCATGGCCCGCACCGCTTCGCGTACCCGCTTGCCGAGCGTCTCGCTCTCCTCCTCCAGCGCGGCGAAGTATGCCGCGTCGGCGAGGCCCTCGTTCTCCAGGTACGTGCGCAGCCGAAGGATCGGGTCCTTGGCCTCCCATGCCACCCGCTCCTCGTCCGCCCGGTACTTGGTCGGGTCGTCGGAGGTGGTGTGGGCACCCATCCGGTAGGTGAACGCCTCGACGAGGGTGGGGCCCTCACCGCGGCGGGCACGCTCCAGCGCCGACCTGGTGACGGCCAGACAGGCCAGCACGTCGTTGCCGTCGACCCGGACACCAGGGAAGCCGAAGCCCTGTGCGCGCTGGTAGAGCGGCACTCGGGTCTGCTTCTCGGTGGGCTCGGAGATCGCCCACTGGTTGTTCTGGCAGAAGAACACCACGGGGGCGTTGTAGACGGCGGAGAAGGTGAAGGCCTCCGCGACATCGCCCTGGCTGGAGGCGCCGTCACCGAAGTACGCGATCACGGCCGAGTCCGCGCCGTCCTTGGCGACGCCCATGGCGTAGCCGGTGGCGTGCAGGGTCTGCGAGCCGATGACGATCGTGTAGAGGTGGAAGTTGTTGGTCGTCGGGTCCCAGCCGCCGTGGTTCACGCCACGGAACATCCCGAGCAGATTGGTCGGGTCGACCCCCCGGCACCAGGCGACACCGTGCTCCCGGTAGGTCGGGAAGACGTAGTCGTCGTCGCGCAGCGCCCGGCCGGAGCCGATCTGCGCGGCCTCCTGGCCCAGCAGCGAGGCCCACAGGCCCAGCTCGCCCTGGCGCTGCAGTGCGGTCGCCTCGGCGTCGAAGCGGCGGGTCAGAACCATGTCGCGGTACAGACCGCGCAGTTCCTCGGCGCTCAGGTCGATCTCGAAGTCCGGGTGCTCGACGCGCTCGCCCTCGGGCGTCAGCAGCTGTACCAGCTGGGGCTCGGAACTCTGTGGCGTCTTCGCGGCGCTGGTCCGCTTGCTGGCGCGTCGCGGTTTGCGCGCGGCAGTGCTTTCCACGGTCACGTGCGTGCTCCTCCGTCGGTCCGGCCCCCGGGATGGCCGGGAAGCCAGTGCGGCTCGCCTGTGTCCGGACCCGTGCACGGGGTGGGTGCCGCTCGGCCGGGAACAGGCGTGACAGGTGCCCCGGCGAGCGCCCTGTTGTAGGCACGTTACCCAGTGCACCGCATAACTGCGAAACACCTTGTGACCTGCGATTTTGCTTGGATTTCCAAGTAAATCGAAAAAATCGCGAAGTCTTGCTGGTCACAGCACTGGTAACAGCCTTGCAGGCCGCCGGAACAACGGCACGTTATCCCGGCCGACACCGCCAGGGAAGGGCAGACAGGAAAGGAATGTGTGAGACTTCGATTGTGCCTGAAGACGGAAAAATCACGGTATTTCTGCTCGATGATCACGAGGTGGTCCGGCGCGGAGTTCATGAGCTGCTCTCCGTCGAGGAGGACATCGAGGTCGTCGGAGAGGCGTCCACGGCCGCTGACGCACTCGTACGCATCCCGGCAACACGGCCGGATGTCGCCGTCCTGGACGTGCGGCTGCCGGACGGCAGCGGGGTGGAGGTCTGCCGCGAGGTCCGCTCGAAGGACGAGTCGATCAAATGCCTGATGCTCACCTCGTACGCCGACGACGAGGCCCTCTTCGACGCGATCATGGCCGGCGCCTCCGGATATGTGCTGAAGGCGATCCGCGGCAATGAACTGCTGAGTGCCGTACGGGACGTGGCGGCCGGAAAATCGCTGCTGGACCCGGCGGCCACCGCGCGGGTGCTGGAGCGGCTGCGCGAAGGGAAGAACGGCAAGGGCGACGACCGGCTCTCCGGCCTGACCGACCAGGAGCGCAGGATTCTCGACCTGATCGGCGAGGGGCTGACGAACCGGGTCATCGGCGAGCGGCTGCATCTGGCGGAGAAGACCATCAAGAACTACGTCTCCAGCCTGCTCGCCAAGCTGGGTATGGAGCGGCGCTCGCAGGCCGCGGCGTACGTGGCCCGGCTCCAGGCCGAGAAGCGCTGAGCGGCCCGGCTCCGGGCCGGGAAGCGCGTAGCGGCCCGGCTCCCAGGCCGGGAAGCGCGGAGCGGCCCGGCCGGGACTTTGGTCCCGGAATGCCTGGGGCGGCCGACTCTTACCCGGCCCCTACAGGTGCCGGACAGTGGG
Organism: Streptomyces sp. NPDC060035; assembly: GCF_042736635.1. Classification (NCBI taxonomy): domain Bacteria; kingdom Bacillati; phylum Actinomycetota; class Actinomycetes; order Kitasatosporales; family Streptomycetaceae; genus Streptomyces; species Streptomyces sp. NPDC060035. Next base: position 54,614 of record NZ_JBHWVO010000005.1, on the reverse strand, counting down.
ACGCATGCTCTCTTCCCGTCCCTCCGACGAACTCCGCGCCATCGCATTGCTCGGCAGCGTCCGCTACGGCCGGCTGGCCGCAAGTATGCGTGCCCTGCCCTTCCTGGCCGTGGCCCGTCACCTGGTGATCGAGGGCCGTATCGTCCTGCGGATGCACAGGGGGCTCGGCTATCACGAGTCCTGCGACGGGAGCGTCATCGCCTACGGGGCGGACAACTACAGCTCCCGCACGGACCTCACGTCCGACGAGGAGGACCTGTGGTCGGTACAGTTCACCGGCCCCGCCGAAATCGTGCACCCGGCCCCCGGCCAGCGGGAACTCTTCGGTGCCGGCCCCGCAGAGGTGAATGGCGAAACCTTTGATCCGGTGTACCTCCGGCTCGATCCGCACGTCGTGCGTATGCACACTGTGAGCATCGACGCAAGTCAGCGAAATCAGCCACTCAGCGTCACCTAACATGTGGCGAGTGCTGCGCTCATCTGTGACCCTCCCGCCTGTTCCGCCGGTCGGCGAGGTGCTGCGCCGCTATCCGGGCGCCGGTGAACCGCTCGCCTGCGAACCGCTCACCAAGGGCCTGCTCAACCACGGCTACCGCATCTCCACCACCCGCGGTGCGTACTTCCTCAAGCACCACCTCGACAAGCATCACCTCGACGACGCCAGCGGCGACCACGCCACCATCGTCCGGCAGCACCGCGCGACCCAGCAGCTCCACTCCCTGGGTGTACCGGTCGCCCCGCCCCTCGCGGACACGGAGGGTGACACCGTCACGGTGATCGACGGTCAGCACTATGCCCTGCACCCCTGGGTGGACGGTCTCCACCGGAACGGCGCCCAGCTGACGACCGCCCAGTCGCAACGGCTCGGGGCGCTCCTCGGAGCCGTACACACGCATCTGGAGCAGGTCATGGAGGCGGACCCGCCGCCTCCCCTACGGGGGCAGAGCCCCGATCCCGCCGACACGTTCGCGCTGATCGACGACCTGCTGGCGGCCGCGCGCGGCATGGGCCCCCGGGACGCCTTCGACGAACTCGCCGTGCACCGCCTCGTCGAACGCCGCGCTCTGCTGGAACAGCACGCGCACCGCCGCCCGCCCACCCCGACGGGGCCGGCCAGGGGATGGGTGCACGGCGACTTCCATCCGCTGAATCTGCTCTACCGGGGTGCCGACCCCGTCGCGATCGTGGACTGGGACCGGCTGGGCGTCCAGCCGCGCGCCGAGGAGGCCGTGCGGGCCGCGGCGATCTTCTTCGTCCGGCCGGACGGGGAGCTGGACCTGGAGAAGGTACGGGAGTACGCACGCGCCTACCGGCGGTCGGCCGGTGCCGGAGCGGCCGAGCTGGCGGCGGCGGTGCACCGCGTGTGGTGGGAGCGGCTGAACGACTTCTGGATACTGCGCTGGCGCTACCGCCTGCACGACCGCAGGGCCGACCCGCAGTTTCCTGCGGTGTCGGCCCTGGCGGTGTGGTGGACGCGGGAGTACGAGGCGGTGTGCGAGGCCTTCACGGGGTGAGGCCCCGCGGGTGGCTACGGGGTGGTGCCTGTGGTGGTCTCGCCCGCGGCGCCCTGGTCCGTGCCTCCGTCGTCACCGCCACCGCCCGGAGTGCCCGGATCCGTCGCGGGATCGGTCGGCTCGGTGGTCGCTCCGCCGTCCCCGCCCTCATTGGTGTTGCCGTCGGACGTGCCGGTGTTCGTGCCCGGCGACGACGTGGGCTCGGACGGCGTCTCCGTGGGCTTGGTCGGCTCCTGGGACGGGGTCCACGTCGGCTCTTTGGTGTTCCACGTCCGGCCGCCCGAGGAGTCGCTCGGTTCCTCGGTCTCCTCCGTCTGATCGTCCGTCGGGTCCGGGGATGCCTCCGACGCGGACGGGGAAACCGAGGTGGACGGGATGGTCGGTGTCTTCTTGTGATTCGCGTCGTTCGCCGCGTTGACGGCGAACGCGACACCCGCGCCGATCGCGATCAGAGCCAGCAGCACGAACAGCCACATCTTGCCGCGACCGCCACCTGCGGGATGGCCGCCGGCGTACGCCCCGTCATCGGGGTTCCTGGGCGGCAGGATCGGGCCCTGCGAGGTGTCCCCGTGCATCGGGTGCCCCATCGCCGCCGTACCGCCGCCGATGTTCATCGCCGCGGTGTGGCCGCTGTCGTGCGTCACGACCGGGCCGGTGTTCCACGTGCCCGTGTGACCACCCTGGACCTGGAGCATCTGCAGGCTGTACTGGACCAGGCCGCGCATCTCCTCCGCACTCTGGAACCGGTCGTCCGGGTCCTTCGCGAGCGAGCGCATGACCAGGCCGTCCAGCTCCGGCGGCACGGCGTTCGAGACCTCGGAGGGCGGCACCGGAATGTCCTGGACATGCTGGTACACGACGGAGAGAGGAGTCTCACCGGTGAACGGCGGTCGCAGGGCGAGGAGTTCGTAGAGCAGGCAACCGGTGGCGTAGAGATCGGACCGGTGGTCGACCGCCTTGCCGAGCGCCTGTTCGGGGGAAAGGTACTGAGGCGTACCCATGACCATGCCCGTCTGGGTCATCGTCGACTGGGCGCCGTGCAGCGCGCGGGCGATGCCGAAGTCCATCACCTTGACCGCACCGGAATGCGTGATGATCACGTTCGCGGGCTTGATGTCACGGTGCACGATGCCGTGCTGATGCGAGTACGCAAGCGCTTCCAGCACACCCGAGACGATGATCAGCGCCTGCTCGGGCGGCGGGGCCTCGGCGTTGAGCAGCAGATCGCGGATGGTGCGGCCCTCGACCAGCTCCATGACGATGTACGGGACGGTCGCACCGCCCACGACGTCCTCGCCGGAGTCGTACACGGCCACGATCGCATGGTGGTTGAGGCCCGCCACCGACTGCGCCTCGCGCGTGAAGCGGGCCTTGGAGACCGGGTCCTCGGCGAGATCGGAACGGAGCAGCTTCACCGCGACCGTACGTCCCAGACGGACGTCCTCCGCGGCCAGGACCTCTGCCATACCGCCGCGGCCCAGCCGGTGGGTCATGCGGTAACGGCCGTCCCCGACCACACCGCCGACGATCCCGGAGTCGGTGCCATCCGAGAATCCGCCGCCGTTTGCTTCGGGTTCGGGTGCCATCAGTCCTCGCCGTCGTATCTGTCCGCGCTTCCGCGCGTTCTCACGGTGCCTTGCTGCATTGCCACGTCACGCTACAGCCTCTGCCGGACCCACCGTTTCCGAGAGGGACGGGTCATCCAATCGGCTCGCGTGCCGCACACGCAAATTCCATGCGGTTCCTGTAACGCTTCCGAGACGCTTCTTGTGCGTAGGGTCACGGAACGGGCACCTGGCTTGACGTGTCGGACCCCTCGGGCAGACTTGGCCCGTAATAGGGATGATCGCGTCCGTGGGCGCCGAGGGGGATGCAAGTCATGAGCCAGGACGGCGCACACGGCGCACAGGGTCGCTACGCGGGCGGTTCCGTGGCCGGCGGCCGCTACCAGCTGCGCGACCTGCTCGGCGAAGGCGGGATGGCGTCCGTCTACCTCGCCTACGACTCCGCCCTCGACCGCCAGGTCGCCATCAAGACGCTGCACACGGAGCTGGGGCGCGAGCAGTCCTTCCGCGAGCGCTTCCGCCGCGAGGCACAGGCCGTCGCCAAGCTGCAGCACACCAACATCGTCTCGGTGTTCGACACGGGCGAGGACGAGCTCGGCGGCGCGCTGATGCCGTACATCGTCATGGAGTACGTCGAGGGGCAGCCGCTCGGCTCCGTCCTGTCGGCGGACATCCAGAACTACGGCGCGATGCCCGCCGACAAGGCGCTCAAGGTGACGGCCGACGTGCTCGCCGCGCTGGAGACCAGCCACGAGATGGGCCTGGTCCACCGCGACATCAAGCCCGGCAACGTGATGATGACCAAGCGCGGTGTCGTGAAGGTCATGGACTTCGGCATCGCCCGCGCCATGCAGTCGGGCGTCACGTCGATGACCCAGACCGGCATGGTCGTCGGCACCCCGCAGTACCTTTCCCCCGAGCAGGCCCTCGGCCGCGGCGTGGACGCGCGGTCCGACCTCTACTCGGTCGGCATCATGCTCTTCCAGTTGCTCACGGGACGGATCCCGTTCGAAGCGGACTCGCCGCTCGCCATCGCCTACGCGCATGTGCAGGAGGAGCCGGTCGCTCCGTCCAGCATCAACCGGTCGGTCACCCCCGCGATGGACGCGCTGGTCGCCCGCGCGCTGAAGAAGAACCCGAACGAGCGCTTCCCCAGTGCTGCCGCGATGCAGGACGAGGTCGTCCGCGTGCTGAGCGCGGGCGGCCACACGGGCGCTCCGGTGATCATCGGTGGAGGTATGCCGGCGAACAGCGGTTCGGGTGTCGGCTCGGCAGTCTTCCCGCCGGTCGACCAGACCACACCCGCACCGCACGGTGTGCAGACCCCGTACCAGCCGCAGCCCCACCAGCAGCACCTGCCCGGCCCGTACGGCCCGGCGACCCCGGCGCCCACTCCGGGTTACGGCTACCCGCAGGCGGCTCAGCCGTACGGCACCCAGGCACCCCTGGCCCACCAGACGCCGCCCCCGTACACGGTGTCCCCGCATTCCTCCAGCGCTGTCACCGGCGGTGGCTCCAAGCGCAACATGCCGGTCGTCGTGGGCTCGATCGTGGTCGCCCTGCTCGCGATCGGCGGCCTGGTCGCCTTCCTGAACATGAAGGGCGACGCGGACACGGGCAAGGGCGGCGATCCGAGCTCCAGCGACACCTCCGTGGCGGGCGAGCACAAGCCGCCGGAGCGGAACCGCACGATGGACACCGAGGACTGCACCGACGCCACGGAGGACTCGGACGACCCGGCGAAGGTCCAGGCCCCGAACTTCGTCTACAAGGACATCATCTCGGCGAGGTCCTGCGCCGACGCTGCAGGCTGGACGGTCAAGGTCATCGAGGTGAAGGGCAACACCTACGCCGAGGACCAGGTCATCGACCAGTTCCCGACCTCGGGAACGGCGGTTTCCGAGCGGGGCGCCCACTTCGAACTGCGCATCGCGACAGGCGACCCGGCCTGACCTTCCGCCTGCGCGGCTGACTCCTGGCCGGCCCCGGCGGTCCCTGGTCTGTCCCGGCGGGTTTTTGATCGGTCCCGGGGGTCCCTGGCCGGCCCCGGCGGTCCCTGGTCTGTCCCGGCGGGCCCGTGGTCGGCCCCGGCAGCCCCCTGGGGCCGCATCCGGTCCCAGGGGGCTGCGGCTCGTTCCGGGGCCGCAGCCGGGATGCCGGACATATCAGGGCGTGTGACGCTGATCTCATGCCTCCGGGACTCCTGGTTTCACGGTCGTCGCGATACGTGGCCTGTCTGGTGATGGCGGCCGGGGCGGTGCTCGGGCCGATCGCCGCGGCGCACGGGGACGGGCGGGGGGCGCCGGCCGCCCCTGAGCGCGTACTTTTCACGGGCCCCCCGGGGGGTCGCGCTTCACCGTCCTCCTCCGCGAGCCCCTCCGCGAAGGAGTCCGCCATGGCCGGGAGGCAGGCCGGTGAGGGCCGTGCGCGGCCCGGACGGTCGCTTTCACCGATGGAGCTCGCGGACGCCTCGGCCTCCGCCGACGAGGTCCCGCCGGAGGCCGATCCCGGCGAGGTACCTGCGGCCACACCCCCGCCCGACGCGTTCCCGGAGCCCGGCCGGGCCACGCGGCAGGCACTGGACGAGCCCGTCGTACGGCAGGTGCAGCAGGTGTCACTGGGGGCGGGAATCGCGCTGGTCGGCCTGGGTCTGGGGTTCCTGGCGTTCCGGTTGCGCCGCGCGAACTGACCGACCGAGGGGCTTGCACTCGACAACATACTCGGTATACATACTCAGTATGTCGATCCGCCACGGGCTGCTGGCCCTCCTGGAGCGAGGGCCTCGGTACGGCTCTCAGCTCCGTACCGAATTCGAGTCCCGCACCGGCTCCACCTGGCCGCTGAACGTCGGCCAGGTCTACACGACCCTCAGCCGGCTGGAACGCGACGGCATGGTCGCCCAGGACGGTGAGGACGACGCGGGCCACGCGCTGTACTCGATCACCGATGACGGCCGCACCGAGCTGCGGAGCTGGTTCGAGACCCCGGTCGACCGCAGCAACCCGCCCCGGGACGAGCTGGCGATCAAGCTCGCGATGGCGGTCGGGGCACCCGGCGTCGACATCCGGGCCGTCATCCAGTCCCAGCGCAGCCACACCGTGAAGGCCATGCAGGACTACACCCGGCTGAAGGCGCAGGCCCTCGCAGACGTCCCCGCCGACCGCGACGAGGTCGCCTGGCTCCTCGTGGTGGAGCAGTTGATCTTCCAGGCCGAAGCCGAGGCCCGGTGGCTGGACCACTGCGAGTCCCGCCTCGTCCGCCTCGCCGAAGCCGCCGCCACCGAGCCCGGTTCCGGGCCGGGGTCCGCTGCGGCCACCGGCGGCGGACGTGCGCGCACCGCGTCTTCCCGGCTGCGCAGCATCCGGCGCTGACGGCGGACCGCCGCCGACAGACCGGTGGCGCCAAGCCGCTGACCACGGGCCGATCCGGCCCGCCCGACCTTCTGCACGTCATTTCCAGGGGGAACAAACCGCCATGTCCTCGTCCGCCCGATTCCCGTCCTCCGGTCTGCCCGTGGACGCGCCCGTCCTCGAACTGAGGGCGCTGACCCGTACCCACGGCTCCGGCATCGCACAGGTGCACGCCCTGCGCGGCATCAACCTCTCCGTGCACGCGGGGGAGCTCGTCGCCGTGATGGGCCCCTCCGGCTCCGGCAAGTCCACCCTGCTGACCCTGGCCGGCGGTCTCGACACCGCGAGCAGCGGCCAGGTCGTCATCGAGGGCCAGGACATCTCCGCGCTCGGCCGCAAGGGCGTCGCCGCCCTTCGCCGGCGCAGCGTCGGCTACGTGTTCCAGGACTACAACCTGATCCCCGCCCTCACCGCCGCGGAGAACATCGCCCTGCCACGTGAGCTCGACGGCATATCCGTCCGCAAGGCGCGCAAGGAGGCCCTCGCCTCCCTGGAGGAGATGCACCTCACCGAGATCGCCGACCGCTTCCCGGACGAGATGTCCGGCGGCCAGCAGCAGCGTGTCGCCATCGCCCGCGCACTCGTGGGGGACCGCCGCCTCGTGCTCGCCGACGAACCGACCGGGGCCCTCGACTCCGAGACCGGCGAAGCCGTCCTCGCCCTGCTGCGCAACCGCTGCGACCAGGGAGCTGCCGGCGTGATGGTGACACACGAGCCGCGGTACGCGGCCTGGGCCGACCGCGTCGTCTTCCTCAGGGACGGATCGATCGTCGACCAGACCCTGTCGTCCGGCGCCGACTCGCTGCTCACCGCAGAGGGTGCCAAGTGAGTGTCTTCACGGGGTGGCGCGCCGCCCTCCGCATCGCCCGGCGCGACGCCCTGCGGTCCAAGGGCCGCAGCGCGCTCGTCGTCGCCATGATCGCCCTGCCGGTCCTCGGTGTGACCGCCGCGGATGTCGCGTACCGCAGCTCCACGCCGACCGCCGCCGAGAAGCTGACGGCCGCGATGGGGTCGGCGGACGCCGTGTTCAGTTCGGCCGGCGTGGGGCCGGTCCCTGTCGAGCAGCTGCCCGACCTCAGGACCTACGGCACTCCGCCCGGCGCGCCGCCTCTGCCGGACGGCGAGCCCAAGCCCGTCGACGTGACGGCCACGTTCCCCAAGGGCTCGCGGTACCTCACCGAACAGTCCGTTCCCGCCACGGTCAGCACCCGGTACGGCATCAGCCCCACCGACGTCGTCGAGCTGCGCACCTCCGACCCGGCGGTCCGCGGCATGGTCGACCTGGTCGACGGGGCGTACCCGGCCCGCAAGGACGAGGTCGTCGCGACCGAACGCTTCCTCGAGGTCACCGGGCTGCGCATCGGCTCCCGCACGACGCTCAGCGGCCCCGAACAGACGTACACGATCACCGGTAGCGTCGAGATGCCCCACGAGCTCGGCCAACAGGCGCTGTACGCCGAGCCCGGCGCGGTCATCGCCCCGTGGAAGGCTGCGGCCGACCGCGACGAGAAGATCGCGCCGCCCAACCCCCGCGAGATGGAGTGGCTGGTCTCGGCCGCGGACGGCGTCGGTATCGACTGGTCCGACGTGCTCGCGGCCAACACGAAGGGGGTCCTGGTGCTGTCGCGCCAGGTCGCCCTCGACCCGCCGCCGGACTCCGAGGTCCCGTTGGCCGCACGCGCCGGCAGCGGCCTCCCCGACGGCTCCGCGGAGCTGAGCGCGGCCGTCGTGACGGTGGTCGCCATGGCGGTCCTGGAGATCGTCCTGCTGGCCGGTCCCGCGTTCGCCGTCGGTGCACGCCGCTCCCGCAGGCAGCTCGGCCTCCTCGGCACCTGCGGCGGCGACCGGAGCCAGGTACGGGCCGTCGTGCTGGGCGGTGGGGTGGTACTCGGCGGAGTCGCCGCCGTGACCGGTGTCGCCGCCGGTCTCGGCCTGACCGTGCTCTTCCGCCCGCTGATCGAGGGCTGGACCGAGAACCGTTTCGGCGCACTCGAGATCCGTCCCTGGGAGCTGCTGGCGATCGCCGCTATCGGTCTCGTCACCGGAATCCTGGCAGCTCTGGCCCCCGCGATCGTGGCCGGCCGTCAATCCGTGCTGGAATCCCTCACCGGCCGCCGCGGAACACGCCGGAGCTCCCGCGTCCTGCCCGTCGTGGGATGCGTGGCACTGGCGGGCGGCGTGGCTGTCGCCGTCATCGGCGGCACCACGGGAGACACGAACCTGGTCGCCGGCGGCTCGATCGTCGCCGAACTCGGCGTACTCGCCTGCATCCCGGTGATCGTCGGCTTCCTCGGCCGGCTCGGCTCCCGGCTCCCGCTCTCCCCGCGCATGGCGCTCCGCGACGCAGCCCGCAACCGTGGACGTACGGCACCTGCGGTGGCCGCCGTGATGGCGGCGGTCGCGGGCACCGTGGCCATCGCCACCTACACGACCAGCGTGACGGCCGAGCACGCGTACGACCACATCCCCACGCTCACGCCCGGCACGGTGGCGCTCGTGGTCTCGCTTTCGTCGGCCGACGATCAGCTGCCCCGGGCCAGGGCCGCGGCGGAACAGTATCTGTCCGTCCGTGGCGACCGCGCCGACTTCGCACGCGTCTGGGCCGGCTCCGACTGCTCCGTCTACTACGAGGAGGAGAACGGCTGCGGCACGCTCGAGCTGGTCAAGCCGACCGGCAAGGGCCACAGCTGCCCGCTCCAGGGCGCAGGAGCCCGGAAGCTCGCCGAGAGCCTGTCCGCCGACGCGCACAAGAGGCTGATGAACTCGCCCCCCTGCGCCGACGAGTACATCAGCACCGCCACGTTCTCCACGGACGAGAGCAACATCGTCGTGGGGGACACCGCGCTGCTCACCTCCTACGCAAAGCTCGACGACCCCGCGGCGGCCGAAGCACTGGCAGCCGGTACACCCGTGCTGCTCAACGCGGCATACGCGAAGAACGGACAGGCCACCCTCAAGGCCGTCCACACGTACAACGCCCGCGACAAGGAGAACCGGAAGCTGCACCCGGGCAAGGCCGAGGTCACCACGGACCGGCTGAAGGTGTACGTCGCGCCCGCGAAGTACGCCGCCACCCCCGGGATCCGGATGATCCTGCCGCAGAAGACCGCGGACCGGCTCGGACTGCACACGCAGCCCCACGGCAGCCTCTACACCGTCGCGCACGAGCCGACGGACGCCGAGCAGCAGGCCACGTCCGCCGCATTCGCACAGGCCGGGAACGGCGTCTACCTCCAGGCGGCACACGGGCCCAGCTCCCGGGACGAGGACGTGGTCCTGTGGATCCTCGCCCTGTTCGCCGGCGTGGTGACCCTGGGCGCAGCCGCCATCACGACCGGCCTCGCCAAGGCCGACGCGGAGGCCGACCTCACCACGCTCAGCGCGGTGGGCGCGCCCCCGGGCGTGCGGCGCACCCTCTCCGGCTTCCAGTGCCTGGTGGTCGCGCTCACGGGTGTCCTGCTCGGCACGGTGGCCGGTGTCGTGCCCGCGGTGTCGCTGCGCCTGATCGACCTGCGCAAGGCGATGGAATACATGCACAAGGAGCCCATGGACTCCGCGTACACGCCGATCGTGATGCCCTGGGAGACCATCGGGCTGCTGGCCCTGGTCGTACCGGTCCTGGCCGGGCTCCTCGCCGCCGCGTTCGCCGGGTCGCGGCTGAAACTGGCCCGCCGCGCGGGGTGAATGACTGCCGACCGGCTGTTCCCGTGCCCCTGGAAAGGGTGGATCATCCCTTTCCGGGGGCACCACCGTGATGTGCAGCAGGTGTACGAGACAATGGCGGCATGGAGATGCCGAGGAATGACCGGTCGCAGGAGCACCCCCAAGTCCTTGTGGTGGGACAGGACGGAATGGCTATCGGCGGCGGTGGCAGTGACGACGAGTCGCGGGAGGTCCCGGTGACGGAGATGGTCGAACAGCCCGCGAAGGTCATGCGCATCGGCAGCATGATCAAGCAGCTTCTCGAGGAGGTCAGGGCGGCTCCTCTCGACGAGGCGAGCCGGGTCAGGCTGAAGGAGATCCACCAGAGCTCGGTGAAGGAGCTCGAGGACGGGCTGGCGCCGGAGCTGGTGGAGGAGCTGGAACGGCTCTCGCTGCCGTTCACCGAGGATTCGGTCCCGTCCGAGGCCGAGCTGAGGATTGCCCAGGCCCAGTTGGTCGGCTGGCTGGAGGGGCTGTTCCACGGCATCCAGACGGCCCTGTTCGCCCAGCAGATGGCGGCCCGCGCACAGCTGGAGCAGATGCGTCGCGCCCTTCCTCCGGGCGTGGGCCACGAGGGCGAGGAAGGCGACACGGACCCGCACGGGCCTGCCCGTTCCGGCCCGTATCTGTAGGCCCTGCTTTCGTCTCTGTAGGCCCTGCTTTCGTCATCCCGATTTCACGCCGTCGAGCGCGGTACGCGCCGGGGCCCGGTACACATGGCGTGTACCGGGCCCCGACGCGTATGCGGTGCCTCAGGTGCTCCGCTCAGCCGCTGTACCGCCGGCGCTGTACCGCCGGCGGCGTCAGGCTCCCGGTGCGCGCAGAAGAACCTTGCCGATGTGCGCGCTCGACTCCAGCACCCGGTGGGCCTCCGCAGCGTCCGCCATCGGCACCGTGCGGTCCACGACCGGCCGGACAATGCCTTCGCCGATCAGCGGCCAGACATGTTCCCGTACGGCTGCGACGATCGCCGCCTTCTCGGCGAGCGGGCGACCGCGCAGAGAGGTGGCCGTGACGGCAGCACGCTTGCTCAGCAGGGCGCCCAGGTTCAGCTCGCCCTTGACGCCGCCCTGGAGTCCGATGATCGCGAGCCTGCCGTTGACGGCCAGGGCCCGCACGTTCCGGTCCAGGTATGCGGCCCCGACGATGTCGAGAATGACGTCGGCACCCGTACCGTCCGTGGCCTTGCGCAGCTCCTCGACGAAATCCTGCTCGCGGTAGTCGATGAGGATGTCGGCGCCGAGGTCCTGACAGCGTGCCAGCTTCTCCGCCCCGCCCGCGGTCACCACGACACGCGCACCGACGGCCTTCGCGAGCTGGATCGCCATCGTGCCGATCCCGCTGGACCCTCCGTGGACCAGCAGGGTCTCGCCGGGGCGCAGATGGGCCACCATGAACACGTTGGACCAGACCGTCGCGGTCACCTCGGGCAGAGCGGCGGCCGTCGCCAGATCCACACCCTCGGGAACGGGCAGCAACTGCCCGGTCGGCACGGCAACCTTCTCCGCGTAGCCGCCGCCCGCCAGCAGCCCGCACACTTCGTCGCCCACCGACCAGCCGGTCGCGCCCGGACCGAGGGCGGCGACACGGCCCGCGCACTCCAGGCCGGGGTAGGGGGAGGCACCGGGCGGAGGGTTGTAGAAGCCCTGCCGCTGCAGAACGTCGGCCCGGTTGACGGCGCTGGACACGACCTCGACGAGGACCTCGCCCTCGCCTGGTACGGGATCGGGGACCTCGGCCCATACGAGCGCCTCGGGGCCACCGGGTTCGGGGATCGTGATCGCATGCATGGCCGCGAGGCTACTCCGCTCGGTCCGGGACAGCGGCAAGACCTGCCCGCACCCGACCTCGGCCTGTCCACGCCCGTCCTCGGCCCCACCACGCCCGTCGCCGGTCCGCCGGCCGCCCGGGGGCCCATCCCTTTGGGTCGCCTGATCAAGGGGAGAAGAGGCTCTAGGGACGGTGACTGGACTGCGGCGGATGGTTCGTCTGCGGGATGTGGAGCGGCGAGGCGCGCACGATCGTGATCACCCGGTCCGTCAACTGCAGGGGACTGGCCGCCGGATCGTCGTAACCGAGCAGTCGGTGACCACGCAGCACACTCACCACGAGGTCGTCGGTCTCCCGGACGCTCTTGCCCACCTCGGCCTTTATCACCGGCCGTTCGACGAGATCGAGACCGCTGCCCTGCTGAATCAGGTCCTCCATCACCGTGCCCGCACTGGGGCTGAGCACCGAGAGTCCCAGCAAGCGGCCCGCCGCACTCGCGCTGGTGATCACGGCGTCGGCGCCGGACTGACGCAGCAGAGGCGCGTTCTCCTCCTCGCGCACGGCGGCGACGATCTTCGCGCCCCGGTTGAGCTGACGTGCGGTCAGCGCGACGAGTACGGCCGTGTCGTCGCGCTGGGTGGCGATGATGATCTGACGTGCTTTCTGGACCTCTGCCCGCAGCAGTACATCGCTGCGTGTCGCATCGCCCAGCACACCCACGAAGCCTTCGGCGTTAGCCGCTTCGATCACCTTGCCGGCCGGATCGACGATGACGATCTGGTCCTTCTTCAGACCGGTGGCGCAGAGCGTCTGGATTGCCGAACGGCCCTTGGTGCCGAAACCGACGACAACTGTGTGTTCACGCAAGTTGGTTCTCCAACGGTTCAGCCGGAAGTCCTCCCGGGTCCGTTCCGTCAGGACCTCGAGGGTGGTGCCGACCAGGATGATGAGGAAGAGCACGCGCAACGGCGTCACCAGCATCACGTTGACCAGCCGGGCCGGGTCGCTGTAGGGGACGATGTCGCCGTATCCGGTCGTCGACAGCGTCACCGTCGCGTAGTAGATCGAGTCGAGGAAATCGACTTTCCCGTCGGCGTTGTCGTGGTATCCGCCTCGGTCGGCCCAGACGATGAAGACGGTGGTGGCCAGCACTGTCAACGCCATCGCCAGTCGCTTGGCAACCTGGCGCAGCGGCCTGTCGACGACCCGTCGGGGCAGGAGCACCCGGGTGGGGACGACATACTCGTCGGCGCGCCTGGCCATCGCATCGTGGCCGGGAAGTTTCACGTGAAACACCCTTCCGTCCAGGGCGTTGCCGAGGCCCACGGTAGATCGAGGATCTCCACCTCGGTGCCGGACCGTACCCCGCCGGGTGGCACAACGGCCAGTCCGTCAGCGGCGGCGATCCCACGCAGCATTGCAGGTCCGTTGTAATGCAGGGGAACAACATGGTCCGGGCCGCCCGCACTGTCCGCACGGTGGACCACGGGCACGAGCCGGGTGTCGTGCGGATGCCCGTGCACCTCGTCACGCACAATCGCCCGGTACGGATCCTGAGCGGCTCGCCCGGCGATCCCCCGGAGCAGCGGCTCGGCCAGGGTGAGCAGTCCGGACACGGCGGCGAGCGGATTGCCGGGCAACCCGACCACATAGGGGCCGCCGTCGGCCGGCCGGGCCAGAAGCATGGGATGCCCCGGGCGCACGGCCACCCCGTCGACCAGCAGCTCGGCCCCCGTCTCGGCCAGGACCGGATGGACGTGATCGACCGGCCCGGCTGCGGTGCCACCCGTGGTGAGGATCAGATCGGCGTCCGAGGTGGTCAGGGCGTGCCGGAGCGCGTTCGCGTCATCGCCCAGGCGTCGGGGGGCAGTCACATCGGCACCCAGGGCACGGAGCCAGGGCGCAAGCATGGGGCCGAGCGCGTCCCGGATCAGCCCGTCGTGCGGAAGCCCGGCTGTGAGGAGTTCGTCGCCGAGAACGAACACGTCCACGCGGGGCCGGGGTACGGCAACGAGGGCGTCGTAACCCGCAGCGGCCGCCAGCCCGAGCACGGGAGGGGTTACCAGGGTGCCGACGGGCAGGAGCCGGTCGCCGGAGCGGCACTCCTGACCGCGGGGCCTGATGTCCTGCCCAGGGACGACCTCCCGCGTCGCGTGGAGCAGCCCCTTGGCCTCGTCGGTGCGGGCGTGTTCGCTACGGATGACTGCGGTGGCGTCCACCGGAATGCGGGCGCCGGTGGCAATCCGCACGGCTTCACCGTCGGGAAGCGGTACGGGCGCGCTGCGTCCGGCGAGCAGCCCTTCACCCGTGCGCACGGTCCAGGGGCCGGGTCCGGCAACGACCCAGCCATCCATTGCGGAGGTGTCGAAGGACGGCAGATCAGTGAGCGCCACAACCGCCTCGGCCAGAACGTGCCCGAGCGCCCTGTCCAGGGGGAGACGGTGGGCGGCGAGGGGTGCGGCGCGGCCGAGCCGCTCGGCCAGAGCACGCGCGTCGGCCCAGGGAGTGCTGTGGGCGCGTGTCCGGCCCGCTTGCGCGGAGGGGGAGAAGCGCGTGGTGGACGAGGCTCGGGGACGACTCGGGGAGCCCGAGGGCTGGTCGCTCAGGGCCGGGTCGCCGGGGGGCCGGTCGCCCGGGGGCCGGGAGGCGGAGGACTCCGCCTCGCCCGGCTCCGGCGGGGAGGTTGCGCCCGCCGGATGGGCCCGGTCCGGTGTGGGGTGCGCGGCCTGTGCCTGCCGCCGGACGAGAGCCAGGGCCTGCTCGACTGCGCGCTCCTCGTCGGCGGCCCGCTCCTCCTCCACCGTCATCGACGAGACCCCGCCATTTCGGCCACCGGTCAGCCCGTGCCCGGTGCCCCTGCTCCCGCCGGGAGCCCGGCGTGGGTCAGCTCCAGGGGACCGGTCCGGGTTCGGGGCCGGAGTTCCGGACCGGTCGTCCGTCCGGCCGGAGGGCAAGGGGCCCCCGTCCTCGCCTCCGAGTGCCGTCATGGCGTGCCGGCCCCGTTACCGCTCCCCGCCTCTTCCTCCCACCGCAGGGCGAGCGCGGTGGTCTTCCTGGTGGCCTCGGCAACCGCTTCGGCCGCGGCTTCCGGGCCGGAACCGCTGCTCGCCTTCGCCGCCGCGTACCCCACCAGGAAGGTGGTCAGAGGTGCGGCAGGTCTGGCGACGCCATGGGCGGCGTCACGGGCGAGGTCGAGCAGAACGCCGGTGTCGACGTCGAGTTCGATGCCCAGTTCGTCCTTGACTGCGTTGATCCATTCATCCAGCACGGTTCCATGCTCCCTGATGCGCGCCCTGGCAGCAGCAATGTCTTCCCAGGTGTCGCAGTCGAACGAGGCCAGAGGACCGGCCTCGACCCGTGCCAGGTCCAGTTCGCCCGTCAACAGCCGCAGCGGCAGCCCGGCAAGGCTGCCGTGCTCGGTGGCGAGAAGTGCGAGCTCACGGCGCAGAGGCTCGGCTCGGTAGACGGCGACCAGCGGTTGGTCCCGCCCGTCCGGGTCGGTACACAGGGCGCCTTCGTGGGCTCCCGTCGCGGCGGCGGCCAGCAGCGAGCTGACGGTCGGCTCCCCCAGGAACGGCAGATCCGCGGAGAGCACGAGCACGCTCTCCGCGGACGTGTGCCGCATCCCCGCGCCGAGCGCGGCCAACGGCCCGCCACCGGACGGCACTTCGCGCGTCCAGGTAACCGGACGCGCGGTGGGCCTTCGCCCTCCCACCACCACGGTGGCCCCGGCGTCGGCGCAGACGCCGAGCACCCGGTCGAGCAACGCCCGGCCGCCCACCCGGACCCCTGGCTTGTCGGCTCCCCCGAGCCGTTTCGCGGCCCCTCCGGCAAGAACGATGGCGTCATACACGGTCATGCTCCGAGTATGCGGGCCACCCGCCCCCACCGATCCCGCGGGGGGAACCCGTGTCCGGCTACAGCGTGCGCAACAGAACCGCCGGCTGCTCCACGCAATCAGCCACATACCGCAGGAAACCGCCCGCCGTGCCGCCGTCGCAGACCCTGTGGTCGAACGTGAGCGAGAGCTGGACGACCTGGCGGACCGCCAGCTCGCCCTGGTGCACCCACGGCTTGGGCACGATCCGGCCGACCCCGAGCATCGCCGCCTCGGGGTGGTTGATGATCGGTGTCGACCCGTCCACGCCGAACACCCCGTAGTTGTTCAGCGTGAACGTCCCGCCGGTCAGATCCGCCGGGGTCAGCTTCCCTGTCCGGGCCACCTCGGTCAGCCGGGCGATCTCCGCGCCGACCGACTCCACATTCCGGGAGTGTGCGTCCCGGACAACCGGGACGACGAGACCCCGTTCGGTCTGGGCCGCGAAGCCCAGATGGACCTCGGACAGCCGAACGATCTCCCGGGCCTCGGTGTCCACCGTCGAGTTGAGCTCGGGGAACCGGGCCAGAGCCGCCGTGCAGATACGGGCCAGCAGGGCGAGCACCGACACCTTGGGCGCCGCGGCGGAACCACCGGCTCTGTTCATCGCGGCCCTCGCCGCCATCAACTCGGTGGCATCGGCGTCGACCCAGCACGTGGCATCGGGAATCTCGCGCCGACTGCGCGCCAGCTTGTCGGCAACAGCGCCCCGCACCCCACGCAGCGCAATCCGCTCACCCGCCGGACGGGCCGCCGGAGCAGCAGCAGCCCTCTCCTCCTCCACGACCCTGATCGCGGATTCGACATCGGTACGCAGGATCAGCCCGTCCCGCCCGGAACCCGCCACCAGCCGGAGATCGAGACCATGCTGCCGCGCCAGCTTCCGAACGAGAGGAGAGACGACCGCCACGGGCCCCCTCGCCTCCTCCGCGGCAGGAACCGGAGAAAGAACCGGAACCGGAACCGGAGCCGAGAACGACGCAGGCCGGACCCGGCGGCGGCGCGCGGCGGGTGCGCCCGTGCCGTAACCCACGAGCACATTGCCGGACGCCGACTCATTGCCGGGCGCCGACCCGGTCTTCGCCGCAGCACCGGATCCGGATGAGGAACCGGAAGCCGGCGCCTGCCCCGCCAGGGGCTCCTGCGACCCGACGGCCACCGTCAGCAGCGGTGCACCGACCGGAAGTTCGGCACCCTCCTCGCCGAACCTCGCCGTCACCACACCCCCGTAGGGGCACGGCACCTCCACCATCGCCTTGGCCGTCTCGACCTCGACGACCGGCTGGTCGATGGCGACAACATCGCCGACCTCCACCAGCCAGCGCACGATCTCCGCCTCGGTCAGCCCCTCACCGAGGTCGGGCAGCTTGAATTCGAGCACCTGCGGCATCAGTTCTCCGCCTCCCACTGAAGACGGGCCACCGCGTCGAGCACCCGGTCCACGCCCGGCAGATGGTGGCGCTCCTGCATCGGGGGCGGATACGGGATGTCGAACCCGGCCACCCGCAGCACCGGCGCTTCCAGATGGTGGAAGCACCGCTCGGTGACCCGGGCCGCGATCTCGCCACCCGGACCGCCGAAACCGGAGGACTCGTGGACGACCACCGCACGCCCTGTACGCCGTACCGACGCGGCGACGGTCTCGTCGTCGAACGGCACCAGCGACCGCAGGTCCACGACCTCGAGATCCCAGCCCTCGGCCATGGCGGCCTCCGCGGCTTCCATGCACACCGGCAGCGACGGCCCGTAGGTGATCAACGTCGCGCTACGCCCGGAGCGGCGAACCACGGCCCGCCCGATCGGCTCGACCGCAGCAGGCGCGTCCGGCGACCAGGCAGCCTTCGACCAGTAGAGCCGCTTCGGCTCCAGGAAGACCACCGGGTCGTCGGAGGCGATCGATTCCCTCAGCAGTCCGTACGCGTCCTCGACCGTGGCCGGCATGACGACATGCAGACCGGGCGTCGCCATGTAGTACGCCTCGGAGGAGTCGCTGTGGTGCTCGACCCCGCCGATCCCGCCGCCGTACGGTACCCGGACCGTGATCGGCAGCGGCATGGCTCCCCGGGTCCGGTTCCTCATCTTGGCGACGTGACTGATCAGCTGCTCGAACGCCGGGTAGGCGAACGCGTCGAACTGCATCTCCACCACGGGCCGCAGCCCGTACATCGCCATCCCGACCGCCGCGCCGAGAATTCCTGCCTCGGCCAGCGGCGTATCCGTACAGCGGTCGTCGCCGAACTCCTTCGCCAGACCGTCCGTGACGCGGAAGACCCCGCCGAGCGTGCCGACATCCTCACCGAGCACGTGCACGGTCGGGTCCTCGGCCATCGAATCGCGCAGCGCACGGCCGAGCGCCTGCGCCATGGTGGCCGGCTTGGCCGTGCCCGTCCGCCCACCGGCCATCGCCGCCACAGTGGTCATCGGCCTTCCTCCGCGCCGCTCTCGCCCTGCGCGGCATCCAGCTCGACCCGCAGCCGGGCAGCCTGCTCACGCAACTGCTCGGTCTGTTCCTCGTAGACATGGGCGAACAGATCCATCGGATCCAGCACCGGATCGGCGTTCATCTGCTCGCGCAACCCCGCTGCCATGCGTTCCGCCGCCTCCCGCACCGTTCCGATACCGTCCTCGTCCAGCAGCCCGCGCCCGGTCAGCTCCCGCTCCAGCAGCCGGATCGGATCGTGCGCACGCCACGCCTCCACTTCGCTGTCCCCGCGGTACCGGGTGGCGTCGTCGGCGTTCGTATGAGCGTCCATGCGGTACGTGACGGCCTCGACCAGCGTCGGCCCTTCACCACGCCTGGCCCGTGCCACTGCCTCGCCGAGCACCTGGTGCACGGCGACCGCGTCGTTTCCGTCGACCAAGCGGCCCGGCATGCCGTACCCCACGGCCTTGTGGGCCAGGGACGGCGCCGCGGTCTGCTTGGCCAGCGGCACGGAGATCGCAAAGCCGTTGTTCTGCACGAGGAAGACGACCGGTGCCCGCCAGACGGCCGCGAAATTGAGGGCCTCGTGGAAATCGCCCTCGCTCGTCCCGCCGTCACCGACCATGGCGAGCGCCACTACGTCGTCACCCTTGAGCCGCGCCGCGTGGGCCAGACCCACGGCATGCGGCAGCTGGGTGGCCAGCGGGGTGCACAACGGGGCGATGCGATGCTCACGCGGGTCGTATCCGGTGTGCCGGTCTCCCCGCAGCAGCGTCAGCGCCTGGACCGGGTCGAGACCGCGCGCCACGGCGGCGAGCGTGTCCCGGTAGCTGGGAAACAGCCAGTCACGCTCCTCCAGCACGAGCGCCGCCGCGATCTCGCACGCCTCCTGCCCGGTGCTCGACGGATACACCGCGAGCCTGCCCTGCTTGGTCAGAGCCGTGGCCTGCGCGTTGTACCGGCGACCCCGCACCAGCTCCCCGTAGAGCCGCAACAGCAGCTCGGGGTCGGCGTCGGCCGCGGCGTCCGTGCCGAGCACGCGGTACGGCTCGGGGTCCGGGAGCAGCGGCGCGGGATCGGTGAGCGGCTTCCAGGCCGGGGGCGGCGTGGGCCGGTAGGCAGCTGCGCCGGGCAGCTCTTGGACCGTCATGACAAGCACCTCCTGGCATCGAGATATATCGAGGGGTGTCGAAATCTGCAGGAATGTCGAGGGATGGGCGGGGCACCGGTGTGGTGTGCCTCACCTACCGATTGTTCGGTCGTGGGCGCATTTTGGCTACAGGCACCGTCAGCCTGTGGACAAACGGTTCTCCACAGCCTGGGATAGAGACAGGTCGTCCACAACAGGGAGGCACGGGGAGATGGCAGCTGAACAAATGGCCGACAGGGGCGAGGACCCCGGCCAGGTTCCGCCCGCGCGGCCGCTGGACGCCATCGACCGCGACATCCTCCGCATCCTGCAGACGGACGGCCGCGCGTCCATACGGGCTGTCGCCGAACGAGTCCACGTATCGCGGGCCAACGCCTACGCGCGAATCAACCGCCTCGTCGAGGACGGCGTCATCCGCGGCTTCAGCGCGCGGGTGAACCACGAGCGGGCGGGGCAGGGCGCCTCCGCATACATCACGCTCAAGATCGTCCAGAACTCCTGGCGCACCGTGCGCGAACAGCTCCAGGCGCTGCCGGGAGCCACCCACATCGCCCTGGTGAGCGGCGACTTCGATGTCCTACTCCTGGTCCACACGCCCGACAACCGGGCACTGCGTGAACTGGTCCTGACCAGGATCCAGGCCATTCCCGAGGTGCTTTCCACCCGCACGCTGCTGGTATTCGAGGAGACCGATCTGGGCCCGCGCCCGGACCGCACGGCGGAGCTCGCCTGAGGTCCTTCGTCTGCATGATGCCGGGCTCGCCACCCCGGCCCCTCCGGCCGGCTCAGCGGCTGGCCCGCATCCCCTCGAAGGCCAGCTGGACAACGGTGTCGGCCAGCTGCTCCCGCTCGGCCGAGCCACCCGGCTGCGGGCGGTACCACTCGACCAGGGAGTTCACCATCCCGAAGAGCAGCCGTGTGGCCATGCGTATGTCCACGTCGGCACGGAGGTCGCCGTCCGCCACCGCCGCCTTGAGCAGTTCGGACACCCGATGGTCGAACTCGCGACGCCGCTCCAGGGCCCAGCGCTCGGTCGTGGTGTTGCCGCGCACCCGCAGCAACAGCGTGACGTACGGCAATTCGTCCATCAGCACCTCGACGGTGCGGCGCGTGACGTACTCGACCCGCTCGATCGCCCGCCCCCGCGTCGCACCCGGCTCCTCGAGAATCCCGAACAGCCCGTCGAGCGCCCGGCTCACCGCGCGCCGCAGCAGCTCTTCCTTGCCGGTCACATGGTGATAGATCGACGACTTGGAGATGCCCGCCGCTTTGGAGAGATGCTCCATGGACGTGCCGTCGTAACCGCGCTCGTTGAAGACACGGACGGCAACGGTGAGGAGGGTCTCCGGGGTGTACGTGTCCCGCTTGGCCGTGGTCATGACCGCGATCCTCCCCCATGAGTTGTCCACAGGTTTCTTGGGGCCCCTTGTCCCGACCGATCGTTCGGTTACTCTAACTCCGTCCGCACATCCCTGCCCAGCTCGACGAGGAGTTGGTCCGTCATGGCCGCCGAGCTTTCCACCGAAAAGCTGTCCGAGACCCACCGCCCGACGCTCGACCAGGCCCTCGACGCGATCCGCACGCGCGCCTACTGGTCCCCCCACCCCGAGCACCCGAAGGCCTACGGCGAGGGCGGCCTCCCCGGCAGCCTGGGCGCGGCCGAGGGCAAGGCCGCGTTCGACGCCGTGCTGCGCACCAGGCTCGATCTCGGCCAGCCCGGCACCGACGGCTGGACCGGCGGGGAGGTCTCGCCGTACGGGCCGGAGCTCGGCGTCGAGTATCCGCACGCCGATCCGGACGTCCTGCTCCCGGCGATGACCGCCGCGTCGGGTGCCTGGCGTGCGGCCGGACCGGAGGCCCGGGCCCTGGTCTGCCTGGAGATCCTCGCCCGGATCAGCGCCCGCACCCACGAGCTCGCCCACGCCGTGATGCACACGAGCGGACAAGCCTTCGTGATGGCGTTCCAGGCAGGCGGCCCGCACGCTCAGGACCGCGGCCTGGAAGCGGTGGCATACGCGTACGCGGAGCAGATCCGCACGCCGCGGACCGCCGACTGGTCCAAGCCCCAGGGCAAGCGCGACCCGATCCAGCTGCACAAGTCGTACACGGCGGTCGGCCGCGGCATCTCCCTGCTGATCGGCTGCAACACGTTCCCCACGTGGAACGGCTATCCGGGCCTTTTCGCCTCACTGGCGACCGGCAATCCGGTCCTGGTCAAGCCGCACCCCAGGGCGGTGCTGCCGCTCGCACTGACCGTTCAGCTGGCGCGCGAGGTGCTGTCCGAAGCCGGCTTCGACCCGAATCTGATCGCGCTGGCGGCCGAGCGCCCCGGCGAGGGCATCGCCAAGACCCTGGCGCTCCGCCCCGAGATCAAGATCATCGACTACACGGGTTCCACCGCTTTCGGCGACTGGCTGGAGGCCAACGCCAGGCAGGCCCAGGTCTACACGGAGAAGGCCGGCGTCAACACGATCGTCGTCGACTCCACCGACAACTACCGGGGCATGCTTGCCAACCTGGCCTTCTCGCTCTCCCTCTACAGCGGCCAGATGTGCACCACCCCGCAGAACCTGCTCATCCCGCGGGACGGCATCACGACAGACGCGGGCGCCAAGTCGTACGAGGACGTGGTCGCGGACATCGCGGAAGCCGTCAACGGCCTCCTCGGTGACGACGCCCGGGCCAACGGGCTGCTCGGCGCCCTGGTGAACCCGGACGTCAAGGCACGCCTGGAGGCGGCGGCGGGACTGGGTGACGTCGCCCTCGCCTCGCGCACAGTGGCCAATCCCGACTTCCCCGACGCGGTCGTCCGTACGCCGGTCATCGTCAAACTCGACGGCACCAAGTCCGATGAGGGGGCGGCCTACCTCTCGGAGTGCTTCGGCCCCGTGTCGTTCGCGGTCGCCGTCGACTCGACCGCCGACGCGCTGGAGCTTCTGCGCCGCACCATTCGGGAGAAGGGCGCGATGACGGTCGGCGCGTACACGACGTCCCCGGACGTGGAGCGCGCGGTGGAGGACGTCTGCTTCGACGAGTCCGCCCAGCTCTCGCTGAATCTGACCGGCGGGGTGTACGTCAACCAGACCGCGGCGTTCTCCGACTTCCACGGTTCGGGCGGCAACCCGGCTGCCAACGCGGCGCTGTGCGACGGGGCCTTCGTCTCCAACCGTTTCCGGGTGGTGGAGGTCCGCCGCCAGGCGTAGGGAATCACCGGCCCTCGATGCCAGATGCCCGATGTCCTGCGGCATCCGGTGGAGCAAGGCGAGCAAAGCCCGGGCCCCGCTCCACCGGCTGCCGGAGGAGCGGGGCCTGGGCATGGGCCCCGCTCCACCGGCTATCGGACCTGCGGATCCGGGATGTCCGCGTACCGCTGCACCCACGCGTGCATCGCGATGGCCGCAGCCGCACCGGCGTTGATCGACCGCGTCGAGCCGAACTGGGCGATCGAGCACACCATCGACGCGTGCTTTCGCGCGTCCTCCGTCAGCCCGGGCCCTTCCTGCCCGAACAACAGCACACACCGCCGCGGCAGCTCCGTGCGCTCCAACGGCACGGCCCCGGGGAGATTGTCGATCCCGATGATCGGCAGCCCCTCGGCCGCCGCCCAGGCGGTCAGGTCTGCGGTGTCGGGGTGATGCCTCACATGCTGGTAGCGGTCGGTGACCATCGCCCCCCGCCGGTTCCAGCGCCGCCGGCCCACAATGTGGATCTCCTTGGCGAGGAAGGCGTTGGCGGTGCGCACCACCGAGCCGATGTTGAAGTCGTGACCCCAGTTCTCCACTGCGACATGAAAGTCGTGCCGACGCAGATCGAGATCGGCGACGATCGCCTCCCGCGTCCAGTACCGGTAGGAGTCGCCCACGTTGCGCCTGTCCCCCTGGGCAAGCAGCTCGGGGTCGTAGCGCTCCCCCTCGGGCCAGGGCAGCGGATGGGGCCCGACGCCGATCTCCGTGCCGTAGCCGTCGTCGTACTGGATCGGTTCGGCGGACGGGTCGGGCGCCGTGGTCGCCTGGGGCTCTTGTGTACTACCGGGCTCGCTGCTCACCCGACGAGCGTATGGCCACCGCCGCCGCTGTGCTGCGGTGCCTCCTGCTCCTCACCGCCCGGCTGCCGCTGCCCCGGCAGCGTGACCGTGCCCGCCGGGCGGGAGAACAGCCGCTGCCGGCCGCGCGTCACCTTGGCTCCCAGCCACACCAGGAAGACGGTCGGCAGGAAGACGGCGTCCGCGGCGATCATCGCCATCGAGAAGAACGGCAGCCCCAGCAGGACGGCAATACCGGCATGCTCACCGATCATGACGACCAGCAGGACGTTCTTGACCCGGCGGTTGAACAGCGTGAAGGGGAAGGCGACCTGAACCACGACCGTGGCGTACGTCAGCACCATCACCGCCAGGGCGCTGGACGCGAGAAGACCGGAGAGTCCGGGCCACGGCGTGAAGTAGTCGAGCCGGAGCGGGTAGTAGAGCGCGGTGCCGTCCTGCCAGCGCGAGCCCTGGATCTTGTACCAGCCGGCGGTCGCGTAGATCAGGCAGACCTCGGCCATGATCACGACGAGGGCGGCGCTGTGGGCAAGGTTGGCCAGGACGTCGAGCAGCGTGCGCAGCTCACGGTCCGGTGCGTAGCGGTTCACCAGCCACCAGCCGGCGTTGCCCAGCCACAGCACCCACAGGAGGGACTGCAGCCACCACGTGCCACCGAGACCGCCCATCAGCGTGGCCAGGAGCAGGACGGGGCCGACGACGGCCCAGAGGACCGGACCCGCCACGTCCCGGACCGGAGGGAGGCCCTCCGCGGCCCGGGCAGCGTTGCGTCCCGTACGGCGTGCATCCAGGGACCAGACGCGCGCGCAGCGCGTCAGCACCAGATAGACCGCCATCAGGTGGATGACGTTGTCGCCGCCGTCGCCCATGAAGATGCTGCGGTTCTGCAGGGAGAGGACCCCTGCCATGAAAAGGACGGACGTGACACGCGTACGCCACCCGATCATCAGGAGCGCGGCCGATACCAGCGTGAGCGCGTACACGATCTCGAACCAGATCGCGCTGTCGGACCACATGAGGACGGTGAAGGATTCGTTGTTACTGATGAGCTGCTGCGCCATGTCCCAGCGCCAGGGACCGTCGGGGCCGTACAGCTCGTGGCGGTGCGGCAGCTCACGCAGGAGGAACAGCAGATATGTGGCGGAGACCCCGATCCGGACGACGGCGCTCTGGTACGCGCCGAGGGGCGACGCAGTGATGCGCTGGATGCCACGTGCGAGAACGTCGGCATTCCGGACGTGCTTCCGGACCCGAGGGGTGGATGCGCTCACTTCGCCGCCTCCCCACTCTGTGATGCCCGGTCCGCTCGGGCCGTCTCGGAAAGATCGTCCGAGGTGACTGTCCACCATGGGAGTACCCGGTAATTCGGCTTGGTGCTGATCTTCTCGTCGCTCCACGGCGGCGCCCCGACAGAGCGCACCGCGGACCGCACCTGGATGCGTTCGACCGTGCCGCCGTAGTTGTGCTCGACGAGGCGCAGCATCACGATCCGGCGGATATAGCGCTCGGAGAGCTCGCCGCGCAGACCGTTGGGGCGGTTCTCGTTGTCGTGGGAACCCGTGTAGAAGTCCCAGGCACGACGGAGCTCGTTCTGGTGGACGTGACTGGGGAGGGGGTTACCGCGTATCGCCTCGCCGTCCTCGTGGGAGAGGCTCATCCAGCGCGTCGTACTGCGGCCGTCCGCGCCTGCGATCTCGGCCCGTACATGCACGGAGACATTCTGCTGAAGGGGATTGGGGGCGAACAGCTTCCAGTTCTGCTCGAACTCCGGGTAGATCCAGTCGTCGACCGATTCGCCGTGCTGCTTCGTCAGTGTGTTGGACGGCGCGACGTGCAGGAACACCATGGCCAGATGCCCGCAGGCCAGCAGCCCGATGACGGACAACGCCAGCGCTGCGGTGATCTGATACGGAAGCGAGAGAGCGGCTATTCCGCCGCTCGGACGACGAGGCTGCCCGGGATCCGTGCCCGGTGCGGGGGCTGTGCCGAGCGCAGGGGCCGTGCCGGGCACGGAAACCGTGCCGGGTGCGACATCCGCTGCCGGGTCCGGCGGACGGCCGGCCCCGGTGTCGGATATCCCTGCCGGCCCGGTTGCCGCATCTTTGTCCCCGCTGTCAGGGGACGGGGCGGCAGCGGACGGATCTCCGCCCGGGACGGCGTCCCTGTGACTCACCACCTCCGGCCAGGCGAGCTTTTTCTCGCTTCCGGCGTGCTCACCGTGGTCCGAATCCATCTCGCCCCGATCACCATCGATCACCACTCAGTTATCCACAGGGTTGACACCCTACGGGCCTCCGACTCACCATTGAAGTCAATGAACCGAACGATCGGTCGGTAGGGAGCGCGGGATGGCGGCAGTGACTGCGGACCAGAGGACGCAGGGGACGGCAGGCACGACGGACGCGGCGGACGCGGCCCGCATCGCGGCATTCGACGCCGCAGTAGCGGCCGACGACCGGATCGAGCCGCGGGACTGGATGCCCGACGCCTACCGGGCCTCGCTGGTCCGCCAGATGGCCCAGCACGCGCACTCCGAAATCATCGGTATGCAGCCCGAAGCCAACTGGATCACCCGCGCACCCTCGCTGCGCCGCAAGGCGATCCTGATGGCAAAGGTGCAGGACGAAGCGGGCCACGGGCTGTACCTGTACAGCGCCGCCGAGACGCTCGGCACCAGCCGCGAGGAGCTGCTCGACAAGCTCCACGCGGGCCGCCAGCGCTATTCGTCGATCTTCAACTACCCGACGCTGACCTGGGCGGACGTCGGTGCGATCGGCTGGCTGGTCGACGGCGCCGCGATCACCAACCAGGTGCCGCTCTGCCGCTGCTCCTACGGCCCGTACGCGCGGGCGATGGTCCGGATCTGCAAGGAGGAGTCCTTCCACCAGCGCCAGGGGTACGAGCTGCTCCTCGCCCTCAGCCGAGGCACCGCCGCCCAGCACGAGATGGCCCAGGACGCGGTGAATCGCTGGTGGTGGCCGTCGTTGATGATGTTCGGCCCGCCCGATGACGCATCGGCGCACTCGGCACAGTCGATGGCCTGGAAGATCAAGCGGCACTCCAACGACGAGCTGCGCCGGCGCTTCGTCGACATCTGCGTCCCGCAGGCACAAGCGTTGGGCCTCGCCCTCCCGGACCCCGACATCCGGTGGAACGAGGAGCTCGGACAGCACGACTACGGAGCGATCGACTGGACGGAGTTCCAGGAGGTCCTCAAGGGCAACGGCCCCTGCAACGAGGAACGGCTCGCCCAGCGGCGCACGGCCCATGAAGAGGGCGCCTGGGTCCGGGACGCTGCAGCGGCATACGCAGACAAGCACGCGGCAATGCCCGGGGCATCCGGAGCAAGCACAAAGCCCGGGGAGGCGACGGCATGAGCAGCTCGACCGACTGGCCGCTGTGGGAGGTGTTCGTGCGCTCACGGCGCGGACTTTCCCACACCCATGCAGGCAGCCTTCACGCGCCGGACGCGGCGATGGCCCTGCGCAACGCACGCGATCTGTACACGCGCCGCTCGGAGGGCGTCTCCGTCTGGGTCGTTCCCTCGACGGAGATCACCGCTTCCTCTCCGGACGAGAAGGACTCGTTCTTCGAACCCGCCGGTGACAAGCCCTACCGCCACCCCACGTTCTACGAGATCCCCGAGGGAGTGAAGCACCTGTGACCGCGGCCCTCGCCCTCGGCGACGACGCGCTGGTGCTTTCGCACCGGCTGGGGGAGTGGGCGGGTCATGCCCCCGTACTGGAAGAGGAAGTGGCTCTGGCCAACATCGCCCTGGACCTGTTGGGGCAGGCCAGGATGCTGCTCTCGTTCGTCGGCGACGAGGACGAGCTGGCCTTTCTCCGCGAGGAGCGCTCCTTCCGCAACCTCCAGCTGGTCGAGCAGCCGAACGGCGACTTCGCCCACACCATCGCCCGCCAGCTCTACTTCTCCGTCTACCAGCACCTGCTCCACGGACAGCTGGCCGCCGGCGGGGGCGAGTTCGCGGACCTCGCGGCGAAGACGGTCAAGGAGGTCGCCTACCACCGCGACCACGCGGAACAGTGGGTCCTGCGGCTCGGCGACGGCACCGCGGAGAGCCATGAGCGCATGCAGCGCGGCCTGGACACGCTGTGGCGGTTCACCGGCGAGCTGTTCCAGCCCGTCGAGGGCGTCGATGCCGACTGGGAGTCCTTGCAGAACAGCTGGCTGTCTGCCATCACCTCCGTGGTGGAGCGGGCCACGCTGACGCTCCCGTCCGGTCCGCAGGCCGGAGCATGGACGGCAGGAGCGGGTCGGCAGGGTCTGCACACCGAGCCGTTCGGGCGGATGCTCGCCGAGATGCAGCACCTTCACCGCAGCCACCCGGGGGCGTCATGGTGACCGAAACCCTGCTGGAAGCGGAGCTCCACCGGCTCGCAGGCTCCGTGCCCGACCCCGAACTGCCAGTGCTCACCCTGGACGATCTCGGTGTGGTCCGCGGTGTGGAGATGCACGGTCCGGGCAGCGTCACCGTGCGGCTCACTCCGACCTATACCGGCTGTCCGGCCATCGAGGCCATGTCCGCCGATATCGAGCGAGTGCTTCACGAACACGGCGTGGCCGAGGTGTCCGTGGTGACCGTCCTCGCCCCGGCCTGGTCGACGGACGACATCAGCGACGAGGGTCGGCGCAAGCTCGCCGAGTTCGGCATAGCGCCGCCCCGACCCGGGGGCGGGGCGGGCGGACCGGTACCGCTGACCCTCGCGGTGCGCTGCCCGCACTGCGGTTCCACCGACACGGAGCTGCTGAGCCGCTTCTCCTCCACGGCGTGCAAGGCGCTGCGCCGCTGCGTCGACTGCCGCGAACCGTTCGACCACTTCAAGGAGTTGTAGATGTTCCATCCGCTCCGGGTCAGCGCCATCGAACGGATCACGGACGATGCGGTGGCCGTCACCTTCGCCGTGCCGCCCGAGCTGCGCGAGACCTTCCGCCACAGTCCCGGCCAGCACCTCAACGTGCGCTACAGCGCCGGCGGCGAGGAGATCCGCCGCTCGTACTCGATCTGCGCACCGGCCGTCCAGGAGCCCGGTGACCCCGTGCTCCGGGTGGGCATCCGCATGGTCGACGGCGGGGCGTTCTCCACATACGCGCTCAAGGAGCTGGCCGTCGGGGACCGGGTGGAGGCAATGGCCCCGATGGGCCGCTTCGTGCTCGACCCGCGCCCCGGCCACTTCGCGGCGATCGTCGGCGGCAGCGGCATCACACCGGTGCTGTCGATCGCGGCAACCCTGCTGGCGAGGGAACCCGCGGCCCGCTTCTGTCTCATCCGCAGTGACCGGACGGCTGCCTCGACGATGTTCCTGGACGAGGTGGCCGACCTCAAGGACCGCTATCCGGACCGCTTCCACCTCGTGACGGCGCTGTCCCGGGAGGAGCAGGCGGCCGGGCTCCCCTCCGGCCGTCTGGACAGCGAGCGGCTCACCGGGCTGCTGCCGGCACTCCTGTCGGTGCCTGAAGTGGACGGCTGGTTCCTGTGCGGGCCGTTCGGCCTGGTCCGTGGGGCGGAAGGCGCGCTGCGTACGCTCGGCGTCGACCGGGCCCGTATCCACCAGGAGATCTTCCACGTCGCCGACGAGGGAACGGCATCACCGTCCGTCGCCCGGGCCACCGCACCGGCGGACAGCACGCTCACGGCGACCCTCGACGGCCGCTCGGGCAGCTGGCCGGTGCAGGACGGCGAATCACTGCTGGAGACGGTCCTGCGGAGCCGCTCGGACGCCCCGTACGCCTGCAAGGGCGGAGTGTGCGGAACCTGCCGGGCCTTTCTGGTCTCGGGCGACGTGCGGATGGACCGCAATTTCGCGCTGGAGCCGGAGGAGACCGGGGCGGGGTTCGTGCTGGCCTGCCAGTCGCACCCTCTCACCCCGGAGGTCGAGCTCGACTTCGACCGCTGACCCGCTGCCCCGCTGAACCTCCACCCGGCTGAACTGCTGCCGCCCGAACCGCAGCAGCCGGCTGCGGGCGCCCTGCACGTTCACCCGCCCTCACACGGCGCAGGGGCGCGACCGGGGCCGGAACCGGAACGAGGACCGAGCGGCCCACCGGCCGCCCGGTCCTCGTTCACGAACGGCGGGAGAACGGTCAGAGAACGAAGGCCGGATTGCCGTTGTCGGTGACCATCGGGCGCCCCGCGCCGTCCCAGGCGAGCATTCCGCCGTCGATGTTCACCGCGTCGATCCCCTGCTGCACCAGATACTGGGTGACCTGTGCGGACCGGCCGCCGACCCGGCACATCACATGCACACGCCGCCCGTCGTCGGCCGCTTCGGTGAGCTCACCGAAGCGGCCAACGAAGTCACTCATGGGAATGTGCAGTGCACCCTCGGCATGCCCGGCCGACCACTCGTCGTCTTCCCGGACGTCCAGCACGAAGCCGTCCGACGGCACTGCCGAGACATCCACCGAGGGCAGCGGAGCGAAATTCATGGGTCATGCCTTCTCTCGTACATACGCGCCAGGGTCACCAGAAACGCTACTGCACCAGCCCCGCCAGCTCGGCCTCCCGCTGGGACACCTCGCCCAGCAGCTTCTCGCCGATGTCGTCGAGAAGCCGGTCGGGGTCCTCGGGAGCCATCCGCAGCATCGAACCGATCGCGCCGTCCTCCAGCTCCTTGGCAAGAACCGTGAGCAGCTCCTTGCGCCTGCTCAGCCACTCCAGCCGGGCGTAGAGCTCCTCGCTCTCACTGAGCCGGAGCTCCGGTGCCACCGGTCCCGCCGCCCATTCCCCGGCCAGCTCCTTCAGCAGCACCACATCGCCGCGGCCGTAGGCGGCGTTGACACGGGCGATGAATTCATCGCGGCGTGCCCGCTCCTTCTCGTCCGGTGCCAGGTCCGGGTGCGCCTTGCGGGCCAGCTCGCGGTAGAGCTTGCGCGCCTCCTCGCTGGGCCTGACCCGCTTCGGAGGCCGGACCGGCTGCTCCGTGAGCATGGCCGCGGCCTCGGGTGAAAGGCCGTCGGAGTCCATCCAGTCGTGGAACAGCTCGTCGACCCCCGGCATCGGCATGACGATCGCCCGGGCCTCCTGCGCCTTGCGCAGATCCTCCGGATCACCGGACTTCGCGGCCCGCGCCTCCGCGATCTGCGCGTCGAGCTCATCCAGGCGCGCATACATCGGGCCGAGCTTCTGGTGATGCAGCCGGGAGAAGTTCTCGACCTCCACCCGGAAGGTCTCCACCGCGATCTCGAACTCGATCAGCGCCTGCTCGGCCACCCGGACGGCCTTCGCGAGCCGCTCCTCGGGCCGGGGCGCACCGGCTGCGTCCGCCGCCGCGTCACCGGCCGCACCACCACCGGTCGCGTCACCGGACGCGCCGGAGTCAGCCGCACCGGAGTCCGCCGCACCGGCATCGTGCTGATCGGCCTGCGGTGCCTCGCGCGAATCACCCTGCAAGCCCCCCTGCGACCCGTCGGGCGCGGGATGCGGCTCGTCCTGCCGGTCGTGGTTCTGCCGGTCTTCGTCGTTCCGGGTGGTCGGCACCCCGGCGGCTTCGTCGGTCACCCGTCCAGCGTATGGCCACGGCCCGCACACCGAGGACCCGCGGTGGCCCGGACGCCCCTCATACGCCGAGCTCGGCGGCTATCCGGCCGGCCCCGACAGCCCGTACCAGCTCGGCGTGGTCCGCCTCCGTCCTGTCCGCGTACGTCACCGCGAAATCGGCTACCGCCTCGTCCAGCTCGGCATTCTTCCCGCAGTAGCCCGCAAGCAGCCGGGGGTCGGCACTGTGCGCGTGGGCCCTGGCCAGCAGTGCACCGGTCATCCGCCCGTAGTCGTCGACCTGGTCCGCCGCGAGAGCGGCCGGATCCACACTGCCCTTGCGGTTTCTGAACTGCCGCACCTGGAACGGCCTGCCGTCGACCTCGGCCCAGCCGAGCAGTATGTCGCTGACGACCTGCATCCGCTTCTGCCCGAGCACCACCCGGCGCCCCTCGTGCACCACGTCCGGCACATCGAAACCGGCCTGTGGGAGATAGGGCGCCAATGCGGAGGGGCGGGCCTCCTTCACCTGCAGAACCAGCGGCTCACCCCGGTGATCGAGCAGCAGCACCACATACGACCGGGTACCCACGCTGCCCGTACCCACCACCCGGAAGGCCACATCGTGGATCGCATACCGGGCCAGCAGCGGAACCCGGTCCTCCGAAATCGTGCCGAGGTAACCGCGCAGACCCGCCGCGACCCCCGCCGCCTCCGCGTCCGGCACCCGGCGCAGTACAGGTGGTGCGTCGACGAAGCGCCGTCCGCCGTCCTCGGAGTCCTCCGTGGACTTGGCGGCGAAGCGGGCACTCGTGTTGTTACGGGCCTTCGCCGAGACCCGCTCCAGGGTCCCGAGCAGGTCCCGGGCGTCGGTGTGCGAGACGAGCTCCTCGTCCGCGATGGCGTTCCAGGCGTCGAGTGCGGGCAGGGCGGCCAGCAGGCGCATCGTGCGACGGTAGGCACCCACCGTGTCGTACGCACCCTGACGGCAGGTGTCCTCGTCCGCGCCGGCTTCTCGGCCCGCGAGCACCAACGAGGTGGCGAGCCGCTTGAGGTCCCACTCCCACGGGCCGAAGACCGTCTCGTCGAAGTCGTTCAGATCGATGACGAGGCTGCCGCGGGCATCGCCGTACAGACCGAAGTTCGCCGCATGCGCGTCGCCGCAGAGCTGTGCACCCACGCCCGTGACCGGCGTACCCATCAGGTCGTGGGCCATCAGCCCGGCCGAGCCGCGCATGAAGGCGAACGGCGTAGCGGCCATCCGCCCCACCCGGATCGGCGTGAGGCCGGGCACCCTGCCGCGGTTCGACTCCTCGACCGCCTGCACCGCGTCGGGCCGGCCGGCAGGAAGGACCAGGGAACTGTGCGAGGCCCGCGGCACCGCGACCCGCAGCGCCTTGCCGGCCGCCTTCGGAGATCCCCCGTCGGCCGCTGCCCACGACGCTTCTCCGACCACGCGCTGCGCAAACCCGGGCACGACCGGAATACGCGCATTTACGGCTGCCGCCCGCTGTACCGGCACCGTCGCATCGACTTCACTCATGGAGCGCCGCCTCCCCGTCTCGTCGAGCCGCTCTGTCCAACATCAACTGCGGACGACGGTACAGCTGCCCCGTGACGGCCGTCTGCCCCTGTGGACAACTCCGGGAACCGGCCTGTGGACAACTCCAGGACGGCCGCGACCGGCTCAGACTCCGACCGCCTCTTCCATCTCCTCCTCGGCTCCCGACCCCGCCGTGCCGAGGGCGGCCGCTCGCTGCTCGGCGGCCGCGCGACGCCCCTTCGCCTCGGCCGCACCGGCCACCCCCATGACGGCCAGTCCAGCCACGAACCACAGTGCGAGCACCAGCACATGGCCGCCCAGCGCGTGGCCACCGAAGTAGACATGGCTGCGTACGCCTTCGACAAAGCCCGCGCCGTTCCAGAAGGCATGGAGGGAGCCGAAGAAACCGGGCTGGAGCTCGGGCCTGAAGATGCCGCCCGAACTGGTGAAGTTGAGCATGACGAAAAGCACCATCACGCCGAGCGTGGTCCACCGCTTGAGGAAGGTGTGCAGCCCGACGCCGATCAGCAGTATCCCTGCCGAGTAGAGCCACGCCATGGTCCAGAGCCCGCCGAGCCCATGGCCCACGAGGCCGAACAGCGGGCCCGCGAACACCGCACCGATGGCGCTCACCACGAGCGAGGCGCCGACGGCGAGCGCGGCCCTGATCCGCAGGGCCAGCACCGCGCCCGCGCCGCCGATCACCGCGACCGACGCGTACGACCCGATACTGACGGCCACCAGCAGGAAGAAGATCCCCTGACCGGTCGGATCGCCATCCGCGGTCGGCGCGGCATTCGTCACCTTGAGTGGCGCCCCCTGTCCGGCGGCGACGTCGGTGAACACCTTCTGCACCACCGTGGCACTGGTGTCCGACGAGGCGGTGGCCACGATCAGTTCGGGGCTCTTTCCCGGCAGGTAGGCACCGTAGCTCTGCTGTGTCCGCAGGTGGTTCACCGCAGTGTCGCGGTCGGCTACCGTACGCACACTCAATGCACCGTCGCCCCTGTCCTGCAAGGTCTGCGCGAGCACGTGGGCGCTTGCTCCCGAGCCGACGACGTCCACCCTCAGGTCGTGCGGTTCCGGAGCATGAAAGGCACCCAGGTAAGCGAGCCCCATGCCGATGCACATCAGCAGCGGCGTAACGAGATGGCTGAGTACATGACGCAGCGCACCGGCAGTGGAGCCGGACGGCGCACTCGGACCTGCGGACATTCGGACAGTCCAATCGTTGGCTTTTACAACCTTCTAACTTGTTGTAGCATACAACTAGATTTCGAGAAAGGTGATTCCGTGGCAGGCGCCCCCCGGAAACGCGAAGATTCACTGGATGTCATCCAGCGCGAACTGACCGCCTTCGCACGCCGCGCGCGCGCAGCCGCGGCACGCCTCCACCCGGAGTTGCCCCTGGTCTCGTACACACTGCTCGCCCACATCGACCACCGGCACGGCTGCCGGGCAACCGACCTGGCGGCGCACTACATGCTGGACAAGTCGACGGTCAGCCGGCAGGTCGCGGCCCTGGAGAAACTCGGCCTGGTCGAGCGCCATCCGGATCCGGACGATCACCGCATCCAGGTGCTGCACCCCACCGCCACCGGCACTCAGGCACTCGCCTCGACCCAGGCCAGCCGCCGCGCGGCCTACCGGGAGCGCCTTTCCGAGTGGACAGCGGACGATCTGGCGCGGTTCGCGGAGTACCTGCTGCGCTACAACGGGGCCGGCGACGACGTCCCGCGGTAGACGATCACTCGCACCGTCGCCGGTCCACCCGGTGGCCGGTCGTCAGGTGCCCGGATCAATCGGATAGGTGGCACTGACAGGCACGGTCGGCCCCGAAGTCAATTTCATCGTCCCGGAGTTGACGCCTGCAGTCTCGAACCCCGAG
Organism: Streptomyces sp. NPDC060035; assembly: GCF_042736635.1. Classification (NCBI taxonomy): domain Bacteria; kingdom Bacillati; phylum Actinomycetota; class Actinomycetes; order Kitasatosporales; family Streptomycetaceae; genus Streptomyces; species Streptomyces sp. NPDC060035. The sequence continues at coordinate 20,236 of NZ_JBHWVO010000005.1, read as the reverse complement.
ACGACCGAACTCATTTCGCTTGCCGAGGCTTCCCGCGCCCAGGCATTCACCGACGCCAGAAGGAAAAGGCCCTCGCGGCGCGTCTCGCCGCCTGAGCGATCGGAAGCATCCGGGGCAACCAGGCAGCACGGCCGGGGACGCCGAGCAGGCAGACACTTCGTGGACCCGATTCCTCCTCCACGCAGCTCCTGTACGGGAGGCCGACACAACTCCCGTGCGACTCCCATACAGTGCGGATCCGCCGTTTCACGTGAAACAACGGCCCGCATCCAGCCGCCATCCCCGTTACGGCCATCCGCTGTCCCCTGTTCATCACCGAGCGGAAAGCGGAGACAGCCATCCCACCATCCGAATCGTTCTGGCCGACGACGAGGCGATGATCCGCGCCGGAATCCGCCATCCTCTCCGGAGATCCAGAGATCCAGAGATCGACGTCGTGGCCGAGGCCTCCGACGGCCGTGAAGCTGTCGCGCTGGCACGTGAACACCGTCCGGATGTCGTCCTCATGGACATCCGGATGCCGGTCATGGACGGACTCACGGCAACAGAGGAGATCAAGCGTGCCCCCACCGGAATTTCTGTCCTCGTCCTGACCACATTCTCCGAGGACGAATACGTCACCAGGGCGCTCGGCGGCGCCAGCGGCTTCATGCTCAAGTCGGGAGACCCACGCGAGTTGCTGGCAGGTGTACACACCGCTGCAGCCGGCGCCTCTCATCTCTCCGCGAAGGTGGCACAGCACGTCATCGCGGAATTGAACCGAGGCGCCGACGCACACGCCACCACGCGCAGCACGGCACTGCGCGCGAGGGTGGACGCACTGACCGGGCGGGAGCGGCAGGTGCTCGTCCTGCTCGGCAGCGGGCTGTCCAACGCGGAGATCGGGCAGCGGCTCCATGTCGTGGAGGGCACGGTCAGAGCTATGGAAGGGTCGGCTTTCTCCGCACTGGGTGTACGCAACCGCGTCCAGGCAGCGATCGTCGCGTACGAGACCGGGCTGATCGAAGACGGAACCTGAACCGGGTCGAGCCCTCCGAAGCCGCCAGAAGGCCGCTCAGCGCCCCAGGGCGGGCGCCATCCCCCTCTGTCCCCGGAGCCGGTCCACGGCCCAGCTTCCGGGCGCCGCCAGAACTGCCGGCAGCAGCGGCGCAACCAGCGCCCCGAGCAGCAGACCGGCCGCCACGTCGTGCAGATAGTGGACTCCCACGTAGACGCGGGACAGGGCGACCAGCACCGCCAAGGGCAAGGTCAGCAGACCGGCCGAGCGCCAGGTGAACAGAAGCTTCATTGCCGACGCGGCAGCGATGACGGCGTGGTTGCTGGGAAAGGACCAGTCGCGCGGCGCCGGGCACGGGGCGATCGATCTGACGCCGGGGATGTCCCGGCAGGGGCGCTCCTCGTGCAGCCATACGTTGACGATCTCGCTGACCACGTTCACCACGGCGACAACGAACGGGGCGAGCAGAGCGTGGGCCATGGATCTGTTTTCGCCTGTGCGGGCCCTCCACCACTGGACCACGAAGAGAACGACGAACACGAGAATTCCGCCCTCGGTGACCGATTCACTAGTGGCTCCCGGCGGCTCGGGCCGGTGCTCGGAGGGGGCATCGCTCATTTCCCTGGACGGAAGCAGCGGGCCGGCCACATCCGCGGGTGCACCGATCTCCAATTGTGCGTACGCGGACGGAGGAAGTACCGATGAGGCCGCCCCGTACGCGTAATAGCCCAGCATCGCGGCGGCAAGGCAGGCGAACAGACCGAGTGGAAGGGCGACCGCAACGACGAAACGCCGCCTCGGACCCGCCGTGGCCCGCATGAGCCCGCCGAAGGCGGCCGCCTGACCCGATCCGACCGGCAAGGCTCCCGCCGGCTCCGCTCCTCCAGGCTCTGCTCCTCCAGGCCCTGCTCCGGCAGGAATTGCCCCTGCGGCACCGCCCGCCGCCCCGCTCGTCCCTGCCCCGTCACCTGCCCGGCGCGGCATACGCGGGAGCCTCGCAGTCACCTCGAACCCGCCGCCGGTCAACACGCCCGCCCGGAATTCACCGCCCGCCGGCCTGGTCCGCTCCTGCAGCCCTATCAACCCGCGACCGCCCTGCGCGCGGTTCGCCGGCGGGTCCCGACCGGCGGGCTGTTCCGAACGGCCACGGTGACATCGAGCGGGGTGTGATCCAGCTGCACGGTCACCGCCGCCCCGGGAACGTGCTTCATCACATTGGTCAATGACTCCTGCACCACCCGGTACACAGCCTTGTCCGTCATACCCGGCAGCTCGCCGGTGCGCCGGTGCGCCACATGTGCGCCGGAGGCACGCGCGCGGTCCACCAGCACCCCCACACCGGCACGCGAAGGCTCCAACGGCGCCGGTGCACCCTTCCTCACGCGGGACTCCGATGATGTCCCGCAGCCGCTCCATCGCCTCGGCCGCACCCGCGCGGAATCCGGCCGCCGTCTCCCGGTGGCGGTCCCCCAGGTCCGGAGCGATCTGCAGAGCCCCGGCTCGCAGAGCGATCAGATTCAGCTCATGCCCGAGGGAATCCTGCATGTCCTCCGCGATACGGGCCCGCTCCCGCAGCCGTGCCTGCTCGACCCTGCTGCGCTGATGGAGCTCCAACTGCCTGGCATTCCCAGCCGGCCACCTGCAGCTCGTATCGCTGGCGTGTGTACCGGCCCAGCAGCCAGGGGAGCAGCCCGGTGAAAATCAGCGCCCGTCGCCAGCACCGCCCACATGGGCACCGTCAGCCCCGAGCACACGCCGCCGACCACAGCCGCGATACCCACCGGCCCCCGCACCGGGAGAGCCTCCCGCCGGTCCACCTGCAGGCGTCCCACGGCGTAACTCACGACATACACGGCAGGAAGGCAGGCCATGACGGCGACGGAGTCGACATCGTCGTGCAGCAACGCGAGAACCCACCACAGCACCGCACACAGGGCCAGGGGACACCAGCGGCCGCGTATGCCGCACGGCGACAGCAATTCCGACGACGACGGCACCGAAGAGGATCTCCCACCGCCGACTCTCGTCGAGTCCGGATCCGGGGAGGAGGACGACGGCCGGAACGTTGAGACCCGCCCGCAGCAGGACCGAACCGATGAGGGTGGATTTCACGCGGCCACGCCGACCGGGCGGGAGGATCCACAAACCGGCCAGTGGATCCGCCCAACGAAAAACCCCCGCTCCGGATCTCTCCTGAGCGGGGGTTCTGTCGAACCAACCCGGCAGCTGCAAGCAACTGCCCGTTGTGCGCGAGGGGGGATTTGAACCCCCACGTCCCGAAGGACACTGGCACCTGAAGCCAGCGCGTCTGCCGTTCCGCCACTCGCGCATAAGTGGTGTTTCAGACTCTCCCACCGTGTGGTGCGAGCGCCTGGCGACATTCGGAAGATTAGCACGCTGGACAGGGTGGATTCACATCCGTTGTTTCGCCGGACGCACGGAGGGAACCGGGAACGCGGGGCCGGTGCCCCCACTCCTCCTGAGTGCACCCGGAGTGCGGGACACTGTCAGGAGGCCACCTCTACGATCCGTGTGAGAGGTGACACTCATCCACTGTGCAGACAAGGGGAACCAGCCGATTTCCCGACGCGTGGATACGATCAGTAAGCAGTACAGGGACGACGACACCGGAGGAGGTGCCCCATGGGAGTCATGAAGCGTTTCGAGCAGCGTCTCGAAGGTCTGGTCAATGGCACCTTCGCCAAGGTCTTCAAGTCCGAGGTGCAGCCGGTCGAGATCGCGGGAGCCCTCCAGCGCGAGTGCGACAACAACGCACAGATCTGGAACCGCGAGCGGACCGTCGTGCCCAACGACTTCATCGTCGAGCTCAGCACCCCGGACTACGAGCGGCTCAGCCCGTACTCGGGTCAGCTCGGCGACGAGCTGTCCGGCCTGGTCCGGGACTACGCCAAGCAGCAGCGGTACACCTTCATGGGACCCATCAAGGTCCATCTGGAGAAGGCGGACGACCTCGACACGGGGCTCTACCGCGTGCGCAGCCGGACCTTGGCGTCGAGTTCGTCACAGCAGGGCCAGCAGAGCGGGCCCGCACCCCACGCCCGGCCGAACCGGCCCGCCGCCCCACAGGCGCCGGGCGGTTACGGCTACCCTCCGGCCTCCCCGCCGCCCATGCCCGCGGCCCCGCCGCCGGGCTCCGGGCGCCAGGGCGGCCCCTCCAGCGACTGGCGCCCGCCGGCCGCGTCCGGCCCCGTGCCCGACGCGCAGGTGCGGCGCTGGATCGAGATCAACGGCAACCGCCATCAGATCTCCCGCCCGACGTTGGTGATGGGACGAAGCACCGACGCCGACGTGCGGATCGACGACCCCGGCGTATCGCGCCGGCACTGTGAGATCCGGACCGGAACGCCCTCGACGATCCAGGATCTGGGGTCTACCAACGGCATCGTGGTAGACGGGCAGCACACAACCCGCGCTACGCTCCGCGACGGCTCGCGGATCGTCGTGGGCAGCACCACCATCGTTTACCGGCAAGCCGAAGGGTGAAGCGGGGGCAATGTCAGAGCTGACCCTGACGGTCATGCGGCTAGGTTTCCTGGCTGTTCTGTGGCTATTCGTAATCGTGGCCGTCCAGGTCATTCGCAGCGACCTGTTCGGAACGCGCGTCACGCAGCGCGGCTCACGCCGCACTGCAGCCGACGCGCGCCCGCAACAGGCCCGCCAACAACAGGCGCCGCCTCAGCAGCGCCAGCAGCCCGGGCGCCAGCGGCGCGGGGCACCCACCAAGCTGGTCGTCTCCGAAGGGACGCTCACCGGCACCACGGTCGCGCTCCAGGGCCAGACCATCAGCCTGGGCCGGGCGCACGACTCAACGATCGTGCTGGACGACGACTACGCGTCCAGCAGGCATGCCAGGATCTACCCGGACCGTGACGGCCAGTGGATCGTCGAGGATCTAGGGTCCACCAACGGCACCTATCTCGACCGGACCCGGCTCACCACCCCGACACCTGTTCCGCTGGGCGCGCCGATCCGTATCGGCAAGACCGTCATCGAGCTGCGGAAGTAGTACGACAATGAGCGAGCGGAGCGAGCGAGCCGCGGCGGTCCTGACAACGGACCCGGCCCGGCTCCCGACCGGAGGGTGGGCAGTGTGGCTCGAGACCGGCTGTACCCCGAGCCGACGGGCGAGGTGCGCATGAGCTTGTCGCTGCGCTTCGCCGCCGGATCGCACAAGGGCATGATCCGGGAAGGAAACGAGGACTCCGGTTACGCCGGTCCCCGCCTTCTCGCCATCGCCGACGGCATGGGCGGCCAGGCGGCCGGTGAGGTCGCCAGCTCAGAGGTGATCTCCACGCTCGTCCAGCTCGACGACGACGTACCGGGCTCCGACATCCTCACCTCGCTCGGTACGGCGGTCCAGCGGGCCAACGACCAGCTGCGTGTCATGGTCGAGGAGGACCCCCAGCTGGAGGGCATGGGCACGACGCTCACCGCCCTGCTCTGGACCGGCCGGCGCCTGGGTCTCGTCCACGTCGGCGACTCCCGCGCGTACCTGCTGCGCGACGGCGTCCTGACGCAGATCACCCAGGACCACACCTGGGTGCAGCGTCTCGTCGACGAGGGCAGGATCACCGAGGAAGAGGCCACCACTCACCCGCAGCGCTCGTTGCTGATGCGGGCCCTGGGCAGCGGCGACCATGTCGAGCCCGACCTCTCCATCCGTGAGGTCCGCGCCGGTGACCGCTATCTGATCTGTTCGGACGGGCTCTCCGGCGTCGTCTCGCACCAGACGATGGAGGAGACCCTGGCCAGCTACCAGGGCCCTCAGGAGACCATCCAGGAGCTCATCCAGCTCGCCCTGCGCGGCGGTGGCCCCGACAACATCACCTGCATCGTCGCCGACGTCCTGGACGTCGACAGCAACGACACCCTGGCCGGGCAGCTCAACGACACCCCGGTCATCGTCGGCGCGGTCGCCGAGAACCAGGCCGCCCAGCAGAGCGACAGCCGGGCCATGGAAACGCCCGCAGGACGCGCGGCCGGCCTCGGCCGTCCCGTCCCGCCGCCCTCCGGGGGCTTCGGCCCGCCCGGCAGCGGCGACGACATGGGCTACGGCTCCGGTCCGGACGGCGCCTTCAACTCGTACAGCGACGACGACTTCGTCAAACCCCGCGGCGGCCGCAGGTGGCTGAAGCGGTCCTTCTACATCGTCCTCGCGCTGGCTGTCATCGGCGGCGGCGTGTACGGCGGCTACCGCTGGACCCAGACCCAGTTCTACGTGGGGGCCAAGGACGAGAACGTCGCACTGTTCCGCGGCATCAGCCAGGACCTCGCCTGGGTCTCGCTCTCGAAGGTCGAAGAAGACACCAAGATCGAACTGAAGTACCTCCCGCCCTACCAGCGCAAGCAGGTCGAGGCGACCATCGCCGAGGGCAACCTCGCCGATGCCCGCAAGAAGGTCAGTGAGCTCGAAACGCAGGCTTCCGCCTGCAAGAAGGATGCGCAGCGCCGCGCGGCCGAGGCGGACAGCAATGCTGCCACGGGCCAGGGCGAGGCAGGCGGCACCGCCGGTGCCCCCGCCGCCAGGACCACGTCCTCCGCAAAGGGGACCAAGACGACCGCGACTCCCACTCCCGGCCCCAGCCTCTCGGAGGAAGAGAAGAAGCTGGTCCCGCAGTGCGGTAAGCAGTAAAGCCGTAGGGGGCCTTCAGCACCATGAGCGTTGTCACCAACACCACCACCATCGGCGCGATCGATGCGCCGAGCCGCCGCAACACCGAGCTGGCGCTGGTTGTCTTCGCCATCGCCATCTCGGTGTTCGCGTACGCCAACGTGGGGCTTGCCATGGACGGCACGCTGCCCTCCGGCATGCTCGGATACGGACTCGGGCTGATTCTGCTCGGTGGCGTCGCCCACTTCGTGGTCCGCAAATTCGCTCCGTATTCGGATCCGCTTCTGCTGCCCCTGGCCATTCTGCTCAACGGGCTCGGCCTGGTGTTGATCTGGCGCCTCGACCAGTCGCCGCGGCTGATCCAGCGGGCCGAGACCCTGTTCGGATCCTTCAGCCCGGACGCCCCCAAGCAGCTGATGTACTCGGCTATAGGGGTTGTCCTGTTCGTCGCTGTACTGCTCGTGCTGAAGGACCACCGGATTCTTCAGCGTTACACCTACATCTCCATGGTCGTAGCGCTGGTGCTACTGATCCTGCCGATGTTCTTTCCCGCCGTGAACGGTGCCAAGATCTGGGTCAGTCTCGGCCCCTTCTCCATCCAGCCCGGCGAGTTCGTAAAGATCATCATCGCGGTCTTCTTCTCCGGCTACCTGATGGTGAAGCGTGATGCCCTGGCCCTGGCCAGTCGGCGCTTCATGGGGATGTACCTGCCGCGCGGCCGCGACCTCGGACCGATCCTCGTCATCTGGGGACTGTCCATCCTGATCCTGGTCTTCGAGACCGACCTCGGTACATCGCTGCTGTTCTTCGGTCTCTTTGTGATCATGCTGTACGTGGCAACGGAACGGACCAGCTGGATCGTTTTCGGTCTGCTGATGTCCGCTGTCGGAGCCGTTGGCGTCGCTACCTTCGAACCCCACGTCCAGCAGCGCGTCAACGCATGGCTCGACCCGTTCTCCGACAAGACCCTGCAGCAGAGTGACCAGATCGCCCAGTCCCTCATGTCCTTCGGTTCCGGCGGAACCCTCGGCACTGGCTGGGGGCAGGGAAACTCCGACCTGATCGGCTTCGCCGCGAACGCGGACTTCATCCTTTCCACGGTCGGCGAAGAGCTGGGCCTGGCAGGAATGATGGCCGTCCTGCTCCTCTACGGCCTGATCGTCGAACGAGGCGTCCGCACGGCGCTCGCCGCCCGCGACCCCTTCGGCAAGCTCTTGGCAATCGGCCTCTCCGGTGCTTTCGCCATCCAGGTCTTCGTCGTCTCCGGCGGTGTCATGGGTCTCATCCCGCTGACCGGTATGACCATGCCGTTCCTCGCAGCCGGCGGTTCGTCCGTCATCGCCAACTGGGCCCTGATCGGCATTCTGATCAGAATCAGCGACACCGCACGCCGCCCCGCGCCGGCCCCCGCACCCTCCCCGGACGCAGAGATGACCCAGGTGGTCCGACCGTGAACAAGCCCCTCCGCCGGATCGCGATCTTCTGCGGCATCCTCGTCCTGGCCCTGCTGATCCGCACCAACTACCTCCAGTACGTCCGCGCCGACGAGCTGAACTCCAACGAACACAACCGCCGCGTCCAGATCGAGCGCTACGCCCACGAGCGCGGCAACATCATCGTCGACGGAGAGCCCGTCACCGGCTCCGTCGAGACCACCGGAAGCGACTTCAAGTACAAGCGCGTCTGGAAGAACGGCCCGATGTGGGCGCCCGTCACCGGCTACTCCTCGCAGGCGTTCGACGCCTCCCAGCTGGAGAGCCTCGAGGACGGCATCCTCACCGGCAACGACGACCAGCTGTTCTTCGACCGGACGCTCTCGATGTTCACCGGCGAGAAGAAGACCGGCGGGAACATCGTCACCACCCTGAACGGCGCCGCTCAGAAGGCCGCCTTCGAAGGGCTCGGCAACAAGAAGGGCGCCGTCGCCGCGCTCGACCCGCAGACCGGCGCCATCCTGGCCCTGGCCAGCACCCCCTCGTACGACCCCTCGGTCTTCGCAGGCAACACCCTCAAGGACTCGGACGCCCGGCAGAAGCTCCTGAAGGACAAGGACAAGCCGATGCTGAACCGGGCCCTGCGGGAGACCTACCCGCCCGGCTCGACGTTCAAGGTCGTCACAGCCGCCGCGGCGCTGGAGAACGGCCTCTACACCGACATCGACGCGAAGACAAACTCCCCCCTGCCCTGGCGGCTCCCGCAGTCGACCAACCTGCTGCAGAACGAGGGGAACATCCCGTGCAAGAACGCCTCGCTCCGGGAGGCACTGCGCTGGTCCTGCAACACCGTCTTCGGCAAGATGAGCGACGATCTCGGCAACGACAAGATGATCGAGCAGTCCAGTAAGTTCGGCTTCAACGAGGAAGTTTTCACTCCCGTCCGCGCCGACGCCAGCATCTACCCGAAGGACAACCAGCCGCAGAACGCCATGGCGGGCATCGGCCAGGCGTCCAACCGCGCCACACCGCTCCAGATGGCGATGGTGGCGTCCGCGATCGCCAATGACGGCAAGCTCATGCAGCCGTACATGGTCGCCCAGCGGCAGGCACCCAATCTGGACCCCGTCTACACCCACGAGAAGGAGCAGCTCAGCCAGCCGCTCTCGGGTGAGAACGCCCAGAAGCTGCAGCAGATGATGGAGACCGTGGTCAAGAACGGCACGGGAACCAACGCGCAGATCGACGGCGTCACTGTCGGTGGCAAGACCGGAACCGCCCAGCACGGCCTCAACAACAGTGAGAAGCCTTACGCCTGGTTCATCTCGTACGCCCGGACCGACAGCGGCTCACCCGTTGCTGTCGCCGTGGTCGTCGAGGACGGTAATGCCAACCGGGACGACATCTCCGGCGGCGGCCTGGCCGCACCGATCGCCAAGAGTGTGATGAAGGCAGTTCTTGACGGAAAGTAGCGACACCGTCACCACATCCGTCAACACCAGCACATTGGGATACCGGTCGGATATCAGGTGACGGGTGCGGGCTGATCACGCCGGGAGTGCCCGGTAGCGTATGCGCGAACAGCGCACCGCCGGACCACACACGGGTGCGGTCGGGACTGACGGAGAGGGCTGGATCAGTTATGGAAGAGCCGCGTCGCCTCGGCGGCCGGTACGAGCTGGGCTCGGTGCTCGGTCGTGGTGGCATGGCCGAGGTCTACCTCGCGCACGACACCCGGCTCGGCCGCACCGTCGCTGTGAAGACGCTGCGGGCGGATCTCGCCCGCGACCCGTCCTTCCAGGCCCGGTTCCGCCGTGAGGCCCAGTCGGCCGCCTCGCTCAACCACCCCGCGATCGTCGCCGTCTACGACACCGGCGAGGACTACGTCGACGGGGTCTCCATCCCGTACATCGTGATGGAGTACGTCGACGGGTCGACGCTCAGAGAGCTTCTGCACTCCGGCCGCAAGCTGCTGCCCGAGCGCACTCTCGAGATGACGGTCGGCATCCTCCAGGCGCTGGAGTACTCGCACCGCGCCCAGATCGTGCACCGCGACATCAAGCCGGCGAACGTCATGCTGACGCGCACCGGCCAGGTCAAGGTCATGGACTTCGGCATCGCCCGCGCCATGGGCGACTCCGGCATGACGATGACCCAGACCGCGGCCGTCATCGGCACCGCCCAGTACCTCTCCCCGGAGCAGGCCAAGGGCGAACAGGTCGACGCACGCTCCGACCTGTACTCCACCGGTTGCCTGCTCTACGAACTCCTGGCAGTGCGGCCCCCGTTCGTCGGGGACTCGCCCGTCGCGGTGGCCTACCAGCACGTACGGGAAGAGCCGCAGCCGCCGAGCAACTTCGACCCCGAGATCACGCCCGAGATGGACGCGATCGTGTTGAAGGCCCTGACCAAGGATCCCGACTACCGCTACCAGTCGGCCGACGAGATGCGCGCCGACATCGAGGCCTGCCTCGACGGCCAGCCGGTCGCGGCCACGGCGGCGATGGGTGCGGCGGGCTACGGCGGCTACGACGCCTACGGCAACGACCAGCCCACCACGGCCCTGCGCCCGACGGACCCGGGCGGCGCCCAGACGTCCATGCTGCCTCCGGTCAACCCGGACGACGGTGGCTACGGCTACGACGACCGCCCGGACCGCCGACGCCAGAAGAAGAGCAACACCTCGACGATCCTGCTGGTCATCGCAGGCATCCTGGTGCTGATCGGGGCGATCCTCATCGGCCGCTCGGTCTTCAGTTCCGACGAGGGCAGCAGTGAGGCCGACGTACCGAACATGGTCGGCTTGACGCTTCAGGACGCGAACAAACGCGCGGAGAATTCCGAGCTCCTCCTCAAGGTCGGAGCCCGGCAGCCCTGCGAGGAGCAGGTCAAGGGCAACATCTGCAGCCAGACCCCGGCGGACGGCAAGCTGGAGCTCGGCGGCACCATCACCGTCGTCGTTTCCACCGGTGCGCCGAAGGTCGAAGTCCCCAGCGTCGTGGAGAAGACCGAGGACACCGCCCGCAAGGAGCTGGAGGACAAGGGCTTCACGGTAGTGGTCACCTCCGTCGAGTCCGATGCGACCCCGGGCACGGTCACCAAGCAGAAGCCCGAGGGCGGCACGAAGGCCGAGAAGGAGTCCGAGGTCACGATCACGGTGGCCAAGGAGGCCACGCAGACCGTGCCGCCTGTGGTCGGCAGGTCGTTCACGGACGCGGAGGCGCAGCTGAGGGGCGTGGGCTTCGAAAACGTCTCCAGGACCGACGTCGACTCCGAGCAGCCACTGGGCACCGTGGTCGAGCAGACCCCGGAAGCGAACAGCGAGCAGGCCAAGGACGTCCAGATCGTCCTCAAGGTCTCCAAGGGCCCGGCCCAGCCCGAACAGGTCGCAGTCCCCGACCTGACGGGCAGGACGCTCGGCGAAGCCAAGGCCGCCCTGGCCCAGGCCGGTCTGCAGATCAACGTGCAGGGCCCGAACGATGACGCGGCGAAGGTCGTCGGCTTCCAGCCCCAAGCAGGTCAGATGGTCGCCAAGAACAGCGCGGTCAACGTACAGACCCTGCCGGGCGGCGGAGACGGCAACATCTTCGGCGGCCCATCCGGCTTGACGGGCTGACCCGCAGAACCCGGCACCTCCATCGGGCCCCGTTCACCTCAAGGGTGAGCGGGGCCCTTTGCTGTGCGCTGCCGTCATACCGGCATACCGCACATGCAGCCGCAAACCGATCGTGTCTTCATATGTACCGACTCGTTGATCTGTTGGGGCGGGGTATCAAATGCTGCCCCTCGTAGCCCGGACGCGAAAGGTCAGGAACGTGATCAACGAAGCTGCTCTTCTGGAGTCGAGGACACTGCGTGAGGGTGTCAGCGACAGGACGGATGTGCTCGACAGGGTCAAGGCCCTGTCGCTGCTTCCCGACGGCATGCATGTGACGACAGCGATGGTGGCCACGTACTTCCAGGTTGGAGTCAAGGCCATCGAATCTCTTGTGCTTGACCACAGAGAGGAACTGGAAGCCAGCGGCTACCGCGTTTTGGCAGGTACGGAACTGACCTCCTTCAAGGAGGTCAGTGGTATCCAGTCGCACGCCCGCGCGCTCGCGCTGTACGCACGGCGCACAGTCCTCAACGTCGCCATGCTGCTCCGCGACAGCAAAGTCGCACGTCAGGTGCGTACGTACCTCCTCGACACGGAGTACGCCGCACGGACTCATCCTGTGGATAACTTTGTCCACACCCCTTCTCCCGACCTGTTCGCCGACCTCGACGAGCACATCGACGGGCGTATTGCCCACGTCCTCGGCAAGACGGTCGTGCCCGTGCTGAACGCCTTGATCGAAAGCGCGGGCGAACAACGCCGGGACCTCGTCTCGGCCCGCGAGGACATCCGCCGCGCACAACGCAAGCTCGCTCAGCACGAGCAGCGGCTGCACCGTCTCGACCGTGTTCAGGCGCAGCGGCCGCTCGCCGGCGTCATGGCGTCGATGGACGCGATGACCTGGCGGGAGTTCGAGCACCACATCGCCGGGCTGCTGCGCCGCGACGGCTGCACCGACGTCCAGGTCCACGGCGGCAGCGGCGACCGCGGGGCCGACATCACCGCGTACACCGCTGACGGGCGCCGTCTCGTCGTCCAGTGCAAGAACTTCGCTCCGTACCGCTCGGTGTGGAGCGGTGAGATGCAGAAGTTCGTCGGCACGAAGACGCTGCACCGGGCCGACGTAGCGGTCTACGTGGCGACCTGCCCGTTCTCCCGCGAGGCCCTCGACATCGCCGTGCAGGTCGGTGTCACCGCTGTCCACCGCGGGCTGCTGGAGGCCTGGAGTGCGGGCGCGGTACTGCAGGTTCTGCGCTGAGGGCAGGGATGCAAAAGGCCCGAAGTCGCAAGGTTTGGTTGCGGCTTCGGGCCCAGCCCATCCTAGGCGACCGAGGCCCTCAAGGACCTCGGTCTCCTCAGCTCAGCTCCGCCGGCTTCGTCCTGTCCCGGTCGACCTTCTCCGTACGTACCAGCTCGCCCCACACGATGTAGCGGTACTTCGACGTGTAGACGGGCGTGCACGTGGTCAGCGTGATGTAGCGGCCGGGCTTCTTCACGCCCGACTCCTTCGGCACCGGTGCGATCACGTCGACGTTGAACTTCGATGTCTCCGGGAGCTCCGCATAGACCTTGTAGACGTACCAGGTGTCCTTGGTCTCGAAGACGACCGCGTCGCCCGCCTTCACCTTGTCGATGTTGTGGAACTTGGCGCCGTGCCCGTCCCGGTGCGCGGCCAGCGTGAAGTTGCCCTGTTCGTCCGAGGGCAGGGCCGACTTCACCGGGTCCGTGTAGTAGCCGGCGATGCCGTTGTTGAGGGTCTTGGGGTCGGTGCCCTTCTTGACCAGCACCTCGCCGTTCTTCATCGCGGGCACATGCAGGAAGCCGATGCCGCCCCCGGTGTCCAGGGCGCCCGGTCCGCCCGCCCAGCGGTCGCGGATCGTGTTGCCCTGTTTGTCGGCCTCGCGGTCGGCGAGCACATTGGTCCACCACAGCGAATAGACGACGAAGAGCCCCAGCACCAGGCCCGCGGTGATCAGCAGCTCGCCGAAGACACTGACGGCCGCCGCGACGGGATGACGGGTGCCGCGTCGCACCGGGGGCGCCGACTCGTCGACGCGCTCTTCGTGCTCGGTCCTCGCTGCCACCGCACCCGTCCCTGTCGTGATGATGTTCAGCCGACGAGCGCGTCGGGCTTGCCCTTGCTGCGCGGTCGTTCGTCGACCATCTTGCCCCACACGATCATTCGGTACGTACTCGTGAATTCCGGCGTACACGTCGTCAGCGTGATGTACCTGCCCGGGCCGGTGAAGCCGGAACCCGGCGGCACCGTGCCGATCACCGAGACGTTGGACGGAGACGTCTGGGGAAGGATGCTGGTCATCTCGTACGTGTAGTACGCGTCCTGCGTCTCGACCACGATCGGGTCGCCCGGCTTCAGCTTGTTGATGTAGCGGAACGGTTCACCGTGGGTGTTGCGGTGACCCGCCACCGCGAAGTTCCCCTGTTTCGCCGACGGCATCGCGGTCTTCAGCTTGCCCTCGCCGTAGTGACCGACCATGCCGCGGTCGAGAACCTTGTCCTTGCTGATGCCCTCGGCGATCGGGGCGACCACGTCCAGCTTGGGGATGTGCATGATGGCAAAGCCCTGGCCGGGCTCGAACGCGCCCGGTGTGCGCTCGCCGTTCGCCCATTCGTCCTGGATCTTGTTCGTCTCCCGGCCGGCGATCTGATCGGCCCTGATGTTGGTCCACCACAGCTGGTACGTGACGAACAGCAGCATCAGCACACCGAAGGTGATGAACACTTCGCCGACGACCCTGCTGGCGACGACAGCCGGGCTGTCCTTGGCGGCACGGGCCGCGCGCCTGGCCTCCAGCCGCGACATCGGGACCGCCGGCTCCGGCCGGCCCGCTTCCGCCGCCCGCCCGACTTCTCCGCGCCGTCTTCCGCGCCCCTTGGCCGCCCGCCGGCGCTCGGCCCGCCCGCCCGTCGCGGGAGGCTCGGCCACGGCCACCGGCTCATCGCCTTCGTCCGTCCGCTGCGTGCGCCGCGTATCGGCTGTCCGCAGGGCGACGGTCTCATCGTTCAGAACCGGCGGAGCGGGGGCGTGCACCTGCGCCGGAGGCCCCGGATCGGGGATCACGGCCTCCCGAGCCGCAGGAACCGGCCGAGGAGCCGGTTCCTGCGGCTCCTGCTGCCCGTACCAGTCCCGTTGATACCCCTCGGGGTCGTACCACTCGCTCGGGGGCTGCTGGGGCTGCTGAGACGCCTGCTGAGCCTCTGCCGGGGGCTCCTGCCGGGCGGGGCCGGGCGCCGGAACGTCCTCCGCCCGGAACCAGGGCGACGCATGCTGCCCCGGAAGCGGATCGTTCAACGGGTCGGCGAGCTTGTCCACCGCCGCCTCGAACATGCCGTCGCCCTCGTACGCTCCCTGCGCGTACGGGCCTTCCTGCCCGGCATCGGGTTCGGGGCGGAGTGGGGTCACGCGGCGGCCTTGCCCACCACCGGGGCAAGCCCCGCCGACCTCGCGACGGCCCCCGCATCGCCGCACTGCTCCAGCCAGTTGGCGAGCATCAGATGACCGTGTTCCGTGAGCACCGACTCCGGGTGGAACTGCACACCTTCCACCGCGAGTTCACGATGACGCAGCCCCATGATGATGCCGTCGGCGGTACGCGCTGTGACCTCGAGCTCGGACGGAACGGTCTCCGGTTCCGCGGCGAGCGAGTGGTAGCGCGTCGCGGTGAAGGGCGACGGCAGCCCGGCGAAGACACCCTTGCCCTCGTGGATCACGGGGGAGGTCTTGCCGTGCAGCAACTCCGGCGCACGGTCCACCACACCGCCGTACGCGACCGCCATGGACTGCATTCCCAGGCAGACGCCGAAGACCGGAACGCCACTCCCCGCGCAGTGACGCACCATGTCGATACAGATACCCGCCTGCTCCGGCGTGCCGGGGCCGGGAGACAGCAGGACACCGTCGAAGCCGTCCTGGGCGTGCCCCGTGGTCACCTCGTCGTTGCGCACGACCTCGCACTCGGCACCGAGCTGGTAGAGGTACTGGACGAGGTTGAAGACGAAGCTGTCGTAGTTGTCGACGACGAGAATGCGTGCGCTCACTGGCCGGTCCCCGCTCCGCCGGTGCTTTCGCCGTCCACCGTCACATCACCGAACGGGAGCAGAGGCTCCGCCCAGGGGAAGACGTACTGGAAGAGCGCGTAGACAACGGCCAGGGCCAGCACGAGCGAGATGAAGCCCCGCACCCATGTGTTGCCCGGCAGATGCCGCCAGATCCAGCCGTACATGCTGTCGCCTCCATTCGGTACGGCACCAGACTAAAGGGCCGGAGCACAGGCGGGGGTCAGCTGTGGAAAGCTTTCGGCTCACTGTCCGTCACAGGCTGTGCGGCGCCGCATCCGGATGGACCCGGGACCGATGGGGCCGGCAGTCACTCCACGGGCTGTGCGTAGTGGAGATCGACCGTGCCCGAGTAACCGGGGAGGGTCGTCCTGTCGTGCTCGTCGACCTTCCAGCCCAGCCCGTACGCCTTCACATACAGCTGGTAGTTCTGGATCGCCGCGGAGTCGTTGAGCGCCTGCTTGAGCTTCTCCTGGTCGCCCACCGCTGTGACCTTGTACGGCGGCGAGTAGACCCTGCCCTGCAGGATCAGCGTGTTGCCGACGCAGCGGACCGCGCTCGTGGAGATCAGCCGCTGGTCCATCACCTGGATGCCGCGGGCTCCGCCCTGCCAGAGCGCGTTGACGACAGCCTGCAGATCCTGCTGGTGAATGACCAGGTCATTGGGTTGCGGCTCGGGGTAGCCGGGGTTGGCCGTGGCGTTCGGCGGGGCATCGTTCAGCGTGACGCCGACGGCCGCGCCGGTGAGCTTCTTGGTGCCCGCGGCTCGCTCCAGGGCGGCGAGCTCGGCGTCCTGTGCCCTGGTGCTCCCGTCGTCCCGCTGGGCGAGCGCGTCGATGTCCGCGCGCACGGACGCGGTCGATTCGTCGAGCTCGGCGTTCTTCTCGCTGCGCTGCTGGATGAGGTCGGAGAGCTTCAGCAGGGAGGAGTCCGTACGGATATCGGTGCCTTTGGCCGTGTTGGCGCTGGTGACGAAGATCAGTCCGGCCAGCGCGAAAACGGCAGCGGTGAGTCCCCGGACCGGCCATCGGGGCATGCGCCGGACCGGCCCTTGAGGAGAGTCGGCAGAATTGCTCAACGTACCCTTATCTCCTTAGGCGCCACGGAAGCACTACGCTAACGGACGCCCCGGGGAGGCAGCATTCCCCCTTGCGCCCCGGCGCCAGCCACAGATCCCTGCGCGGTCACGCAGCGCATCGACAGGAGAGCCCCTCGTGCCGAAGTCACGTATCCGCAAGAAGGCCGACTTCTCGCCTACCCCGGCGAAGCAGTCAACCAACATAAAGCTGACCAACCGCAGTTGGGTGGCGCCGGTCATGCTGGCGCTCTTCCTGATCGGTCTGGCCTGGATCGTGGTCTTCTACGTCACCGAGGGTGACCTGCCGATCAGCGCGCTGGGCAACTGGAACATCGTGGTCGGTTTCGGCTTCATCGCCGGCGGCTTCGGCGTCTCCACCCAGTGGAAGTAGCCCTGCCCTGAAGTTACCCACAGAGTTATCCACAATCAGGGGAAAAGGTCAGACGATCTGTGGATAACTTCCGTCGAAGTTGACGCCGGTGTGACTGCACACTCCCGCATCGCGGGAGGGTACGCCCCTTGTCCTGACTGGAAAAACCCAGTTCAGCGACAAGGGGCACACCTGTTCCCCACGTCATGCACAAGATCCGGCACACACTGTGGACAACTCTGACCCCTGAGCAACGCATTCCGCTCAGGTGAGCACTGCGGTCCTGGCGAGGACAATCCCGACGACCGCCGCCAGCACCAGCGCACAGGCTCCGAACTGCACGAGATTCCGGCGTTCGCGCGGTGCGTGCACCATGGCGATCGCCAGCAGGGTGCCCGTAACCAGTCCGCCGACGTGCGCCTGCCAGGCGATGCCGCCCCACGGGTTGAAGGTGAAGATCAGGTTCACCACGAGGAGCGCGATCACCGGCCGCATGTCGTAGTTCATCCGGCGCATCAGCACGGCAGTGGCGCCCAGCAGGCCGAAGACGGCACCGGAAGCTCCGAGCGAACCCTGCGCGGGGTCGGCGATCCAGTAGGTGAGCGCGCTGCCCGCAAGGCCGGAGAGCAGGTAGAGCGCGAGGTAGCGGGCACGGCCCAGCTCCGCTTCCAGCGGCCCGCCGAGCCACCACAGGCCCAGCATGTTGAAGGCGATGTGCCACACCTCCTGGTGCAGGAACATCGACGTCACCAGGCGGTACCACTGCCCCTCGGCGACCCCCTCGACACCGACCCCCGGGTCGCCCGAATAGGCACGGCCGAACAGCAGAAGATCATCGACCAGCCAGGACCTGCCGGTGACCCAGACGGCGACGAACACCGCGAGATTGATCCCGAGCAGGATCTTGGTGATCAGCCGGGGGTCCGCCGCGACAGTGCCGCCCGCCAGGGTGCGCGGCCGGTTCGCCGCCGGGTGATGCCCCGTACCGGAGCCTTTACGGACGCACTCCGGGCACTGGAATCCGACCGAGGCGTTGATCATGCACTCGGTACAGATCGGCCGATCGCACCGAGCGCAGCGGATCCCCGTCTCCCTGCCCGGGTGCCGGTAGCACGTGAGCGGACCGTCCGTGGCCGCGGACCGGTCCTGGCCTTCTGGCGGCTGCTGCTCCATCGGTCACGGCCCCTTCGGTCCTCGTCCGTGGAGGCGGCGCACATGCCACCGCCCCGCTCGCCCGTTATGTAACAGTACGGACGAGCAGGGCGGTTGGTTCCCGGTTGGTTCCCCTACGGGTTCCCCACGGGATCCCAAGAGTTTCCACAGGATGCCGGGACGCCGAACCGGTCCCGGCACGGGTCCCCTCGCGTGGCAGCGGACGACGGCCGGCCGTGATCAGCGGGTCTCTACGACGACCGACTCGATCACCACGTCCTGCAGCGGACGGTCCGTGCGCGGGTTGGTCGGAGCAGTCGCGATGGCGTCCACAACCTTCTTGCCGGCCTCGCCCGCGACCTCACCGAAGATGGTGTGCTTGCCGGTCAGCCACGCGGTGGGCGACACCGTCAGGAAGAACTGCGAGCCGTTGGTGCCCGGGCCCGCGTTGGCCATCGCCAGCAGGTAGGGCTTGTTGAAGCCGAGGTCCGGGTGGAACTCGTCACCGAACTCGTACCCCGGGCCGCCCGTGCCGTTGCCCAGCGGGTCGCCGCCCTGAATCATGAAACCGCTGATGACACGGTGGAAGACGGTGCCGTCGTACAGCCTGTCCGTCGACCTCTGACCGGTCGACGGGTTCGTCCACTCGCGCTCGCCCGTGGCGAGCTCGACGAAGTTCTTGACCGTCTTGGGCGCGTGGTTCGGCAGGAGCCGGATCTCGATGTCGCCTTGGTTGGTCTTCAAGGTGGCGTAAAGCTGCTCGGCCACGATCTGCCTTCCGTAAGTCTTCGCTGACGACCACCGATCCTCGCACGGAGCACCCCCTTCGCCGCCCGGTCACGCCCCGGGAGACGCCCCCCTCACCTTGTTGCCTGCATTCGGGCACCCTTTGGACACCTCCTGCGGGATAAGTGCGGCCAAGTGCGCGACGACGCGGCGCGCACCGGCTCGAACCGTGGCATTGTCGTCGGCACGCTCCCCTTGCACCGCATTGCCCCGAGAGTGCCGCTCTTGACCCGGATGCCCGTCCCACATGGCGCTGATGGCCCCAGCAGGCATGATTTCGAATTGGGTGGATAGGCGGAGTACCTACCCGCCACCAAGGAGGAGGATCCCGTGACCCGCATCGACAGCGTGCGCGCCGCAACCTACTCGGCGAAGGACAGCGCGCAGCACGCCGCGGAAGTGGTGGCGCCCTACGCCGACACGGCCAAGGAACAGGCCGCGCACTACGCGCAGGAGGCTCGCGCACTGCTCGCGCCCAAGGTGTCGAAGGCAGCCGCGCAAGCCCGTGTCCAGTACGACGCGTATCTCGCACCACGTATCGAACAGGCGCTGACCCATGTACCCCCCAAGGTCGACGATGCCGCACACCGCGCCGCCGTCCGCACCCGCAGGGCGGCCCGCAGCGCAGCCGACTACACCGTCCCACGCGTCGAGCACGCGGTCGCCGCGGCCCAGCCCGTGGCGGAGGAGGCCACTGCCCGCAGCGCCGCCGCGCTGGCTGCGCTGCGCGGCCAGGTGACAGCCAAGGAGATCCAGAAGCTCATCAAGAAGCACGAGCGACGGGCCAAGGCGGGCCGGCTGGCCAAGGGGCTCATTGTGCTGGGCGCCCTGGCGGGCGGGGCTTTCGCCGCCTGGAAGTGGTGGGACAAGCAGGCCAACCCCGATTGGCTGGTCGAGCCGCCGGCCCCCACCGAGGTTCCCGACGACCGCACCCCGCTGACCTCGGTCGACGGCAGCGGCGGGACCGTACTCGACCCGGAGGTCCGGGCCAAGCAGAACGACGCCGAGACCGACTCGGGCACAGCGGACGGCACCGACCGCGACGACCGTCGCTGAGCAACTGAGAAGTACGCAGCACGGGAGGGGCGCCGGAAGACCGCGAGGTCTTCCGGG